>JBNKDX010000072.1:0-8532 GCA_050288485.1 Rhodomicrobiaceae bacterium
GACAATTGCTGCCAGATAGCCGATGTGTACGTTTCCGCGGAACACCTGCCGCGCAATCGTGCCGCCAATGAGCGCCGCGGCGATATTGTCGAGGAAGGCGGACAGCACGGCGACGATGCCGATGAGCGCGAGCCCGCCCTTCCAGTCATCGGGCAGGAAATTGGGCATCTCCTCGGGGACGCGGCTTTTCTCGAAATGGCGGGACAGAAGCGCGAAACCCATGAGCAGGCAGAACAGATTGGCGAGGATGACCCATTCATGGCTCAGGTGAGCGGCGAATCCCGTCAGCCCGGTGCCCGTTTTGAAACCGGTGAAGGTCACTTTGTAGGCGGTGATGGCCACGAGCCCGGTAACCGCAACCTGCAGCGTGTAATGGTGGAAAAAGGCGACGCCCAGGAGCGTGGTGGCGAAGAGGATGAAATCGACGGGGATACCCGCCACGTAGATCAACTCGGGGCGCCCCGCTTCCGGCACCGTCGCCAGCGCGGGCACGGTCAATGCGACGAGCGCGAGGACGCCGATGGACAGGCGCGCTCCGGCAAATTTCGTTGCTGCTGCCGAAAGACCCTTAAGCCGGGCCGTTACCGCTCCCGCATTGGGACGAATCAAGCGCATTCCCCAACTCCCCTCTTCGTCGCCCGGCCTTCCCGAAGACTACCCCGCCACGCTCCCTGCCGCCGCAGCGAAGAGGGCTGGCCGCCCCGTCCACTCCTTCGAGGACGGGGCAAGGCGAGGAAACGTGAACAGGTATCGCTGGTTGTCTTCTCCGGCGGGGCACTGCCATGTATCAACGCACGAACCTTTCTTATACGGAACCCCTAACCGGATTTGCGCGTTTTGCCAATTAGCCATGAAGCGCAGACCGCGCTTTCGCGCGGGCACTCATCTTATTGCCCCTTGGCGCGACAAATTTTCCCGTAGCGCATTTTCCCGTAGCGCATGCCGGCGTCCTGCCGTTATGAATACAAAAAACAAGATATTCAAATACCGTAATATACCTAGCCTCGCAACGTGAGGTGGGGCGTGCAGTTTCGCGCGCCGGATCGTGCAGGCCGGCGAGCTGTCGTAAACGGTCACACATTATATTGGGTTTCCTGCCGGGAAACGCTCAAGAAAGAAGAACGAATGCGCCTTAACCATATGTCCTGCGCCCTGAGGCTTGCAGTTGCGGCATGCCTGATGGGGCCGATTTTGTGCGCGCCCGTTTTCGCTGAGACGGCGGAGCACACTCCCGAACAGAAGGCCGCACCGAAGCGGCCAAGCAAATCCACCGCCGACCACAGCACATTCGGAGCCCTCAAAGGGCCTTTCGCGAACGGCTCGGAGGTGACCAAGGCCTGCCTGACCTGCCATAACAAGGCGGGGCACCAGTTCATGAAGTCCATCCACTGGACCTGGGAATACCACAATCCCAAGACCGGCCAAACGCTTGGCAAAAAGACGCTCATCAACAATTTCTGCACCAACGCGCGCGGCAATGAAGGCATGTGCGCCGTATGTCACGCCGGTTACAACTGGACGGAGCAGAAATTCGACTTCACGCGCCAGGAAAACATCGACTGCCTCGTCTGCCACGACAGCACGAATACTTACTACAAACTGCCGCCAACGCGCGGCAACGCGGCCTGCGCGGTCATGTTCGAAGGCAAAGCCCCCATTGATTTTGTCAAAGTCGCGCAGAACGTCGCGCTCCCCTCACGGGCGAATTGCGGCGCCTGCCATTTCAACGGCGGCGGCGGCGACGGCGTGAAGCATGGCGATCTCGACTCCTCGCTCATCAACCCGCCGCGCACGCTCGATGTGCACATGGACGCCAAGGGGGCGAACTTCGCCTGCTCGCAGTGCCACATCTCGAAAAAGCACGTCTTCGCGGGCAGCCGCTACGACATGATCGCCAAGGACACCGGCGGCACCGGCAAGCCCGGTATGCGCCGCGACGTGGCGACCTGCGAATCCTGCCACGGCGCTACGCCGCACAAGAAGACGGCGCTCATGGGTCTGAAGCTCAACGGCCATGTCAGCAAGGTTGCCTGCCAGACCTGCCACATCCCGGCGCTGGCCCGCGGCGGCGTGGCGACCATCGTCGATTGGGACTGGCGCACGGCGGGCAAGGTCAACAAGGAAGGCGTTGGCTTTTCGCTGGAGACCTACCAGCAGGGCAATGGCGAGCACCGCCACACCTACCGCTCGATCAAGGGCGATTTCACCTATGCCGAGACCTGGCCGGAAAAGGGCCGCAAGCTGCTGCCGCATTACGCCTGGTTCGACGGTCAGATGAAATACACGACCATCGAGACCAAATTCGATCCGGCCAAGCAGCCGATCCCGATCAACGCGTTCAAGGGCTCCTACAACGACCCGCAATCGCGCATCTGGCCGTTCAAGCGGATGCACACCACCCAGCCTTACGACAAGGGCAACAACACGCTCGTCTACATGCATCTGTGGGGCGACGACGACAAGGCGTTCTGGGGCAATTACGATTTCGCCAAGGCCATCGAAATCGGCATGAACAAGAACGGCATCCCCTATAGCGGCCAGTACGGCTTCATCCAGACCTATTCCTACTGGCCGATCACGCACATGGTGGCGCCGAAGGAACAGGCGCTGAGATGCAGCGACTGCCACGCCAAGGAAGGCAGGCTGGCGGAGCTGGCGGGCTTCTACATGCCCGGCCGCGACAGTCTGCCCTGGCTCGACTGGGCCGGGTATCTTCTCCTGGCGGGTGCGGCTGGCGGCGTGCTCCTGCATGCCCTCCTGCGCTGTCTCGCCAACTGCTTCCGGAAAGGAGAACGCGCCCATGACTGACGCTCCGCTGCAACATCTGGAGACGGCCGGAGAGCGCTACCACAAGCGCGACGTGATGATCTACACGCGCTATGAGCGCTTCTGGCACTGGTCGCAGGCCGTGCTGATCTTCACGCTGTTCTTCTCCGGACTGGGCGTGCACGGGACGCATAACCTGCTGCCCTTTGGCCTCGCCGTGAAGGTCCACACTTTCGCGGCGTTGGCGCTCCTGGTCCTGTGGCTGTTCACGACGTTCTGGAACTTCACCACCGGCCAGTGGAAGCAGTATCTGTTCAAGAAGGGCGTCTTCGCCGTCATCCGCTTTTATGTCTGGGGCATCCTGTGGGGTGAGCCGCACCCTTACAAGAAAAGCCTTCAGCGTAAGCAGAATGCCCTGCAGTCGCTGGCCTACATGACGTTCATGGTCATTGTCGGCCCGGCGCTGTGGTCGACGGGCATCGTCTATCTGTTGTATGATCTGTGGCGGGACTATCCGTGGTCAGGCGAGGGGCTGCAATATGTGGCGCTGGCGCATACCACGGCGGCGTTCGTCATGGGCGCGTTCGTGATCGTCCACGTCTATATGACCACGACCGGCAAGACGGTGTTCCACTACATTAGGACCATGATTACCGGCTACGACAATATCGAGCTGTCCGAGGTCGAGCAGGCCTATCTGGAACAGACGAAGATGGTGAAGATGAAGGCGGAGCCTGCAAGTAAGTAGGCTCCGGCCAGCCGCAGCCAGATCAAGGAGCGTGAAGACATGACGTGTTCCTCTTCCCCGGCCAATCTCTACGAGCAGCTCGGCGGCGATCCGGCCATCGAGGCCTTCGTCTCCCGGCTTTACGATATCATGGCGGCCGATCCGGAGGCCGAATACATCTGGAAGTGGCACCCGGCGGACCTGGGCGAGGTCAAGGCGCGGCTCAACGCCTTTCTGAGCGGTTGGCTGGGCGGACCCGAGGTCTATCCCCAGCGCTACGGCCAGCCGATGATGCGCCGCCGCCATATGGCTTTCGCCATCGGTCCGCGCGAGCGCGATATCTGGCTCGCCTGCGCCCGCAGAGCGCTGAGTGAAACGGTGGCGGACGAGGCGGCGCGCGCCAATCTTGACATGGCGCTGACGGCGATGGCCGACCACATGCGCAATATGGACGAGATGGGCCGCCCGCAGGCCACGGGCTGCTGCGGCGGAGGGCAGTGCGCCAACTGACGGCGGCGCGTGGCGGAGGCCACGCAAAGAAATGCGGCACGCGGGCGAAACCATGAAGACGATGTCCCGCCTGAACTTCCTCGTGACGGCCAACATCGTGTGGCTCGCCCAGTTCGCGTTCACGGTCGCGATGGTGGCGATGCCCGATTACGTGCAGTGGTGGCGGCGCCAGGCGCCGAACCTTCAACTCGGCTGCTTCGAGGATACCGTGCGGTACGACCTGCTCGACCGCGCCTTCGTTTTCGGCCTCCTGTGGCTGCTTTCTGCGCCGCTGATGAACATGCTCGCCTGGCGCATTCCCGAGTGCTGGCCCTCCCGTCTCACCCGCTTCTGGTGGAACCCCGCCGCGCCTTCGCTTTCACTGCTGACGGCGGCATTGATACTCGCGGTCATGGCATGGCCGGGTGGCGGCCTGCTGAGCGCCCCTGTAGCCAGCTCTTTGATCCTCGAAGCAGGACGGGCGATTTTTCTCTTCGGCGCGGCCTTGTTTTACCGGGCGGTCATCCTCAGCGCCGCGGACACCGGCTCATGTCCCCGCCCTCAGGACCGGACTTGAAAGCTCGGGGTAATTCTCCGGCGCCGGCTCTCACATCGGCCGCCCCGCGGCGATCGAAAAACGCAGCTGCTGGAAGAGATGGTAAACGATTTCCCGATACACGCGGTTGGCAAGCTTGTGGCCCGCGTCCCGCTCCGCGTGGCGCTGGCCGTTGTGGAAGGCGGCAATCGCCAGAACTTCGGGGCGCGCCAGTGAAACCCCGGCTCCGAGGGAAAGGTTGAGCTTACGCTCTATGACCTGCCGTGCAGTCGCACGCGCCGCACAGCGATCCAGGAGAGCGGTGACGGGTGGCGACAGGTTCGTCGCCTTCAACACCGTGCTGGGGCGAATCTGCAGCGGGCCATAGGACAGGTCCGGCGCCTCGAAACGCAGAATTCGTGCGGCAAAGGCGATTGCCATCTCGACGGCGCGCTCGACCGGCGACGCCGCAAAGCCTTCCACGGCCTCCAGCGCGGTGAACATCGCCGCGCCATCCCGGCCGGCGTCGTCCGCCGCGCAAACAGTACCGTCCGGCGGAAATGTTTCAAGAAGCCTCTTCGCCGCCGCCGCAGGATCGCGTCCGGCGAGCGCGTAAACGCGATCTTGCCGGATCCGGTATTCGAGCGACATGGCGGCCACCAGAACCGCCACGCCTCCGGCCGCGGCCACCGCCAGCATCGCCGCGCGGCGCATCGAGCCGCGGCCGTTCTCACGGTCGCGCGTTCGCCCCATCAAGCCAGCAGCCGCGGCATGGCGACGTTCCAGGCGTAAACGACGCCATTACAAATCGCCCCGGCGGCAATGTTGACCAGAATTTCCTTGGCGCTTACCCGCGCGAGCAGCGAACCGCCTTTCTCGATACTCTCGGTCTGAGGCCTGACACGCTGCCGCATCCAGGCGCCCAGCACCGCGCCCATGCGCGCGGTGAGGAAGAACGACAGGATGTAGATTCCGTAAAAGACGATGAAAAGCGGCCGCTGATCCTGCCACTGCGAGTTGACCAGTTGATCCCACAGGAGAATGAGAGGCCAACTCAGCAGGAACGCAGTGAACGCCGCCGCCATGCTGGTGGAAGTGAACTCCGCGCGCCCGAAGACGAAGCCGAAAGCCAGACCGAACAGGATAACCGGCGCCAGACGGATCGCAACGGCGGCGAGGTAGCTGTTGAGTCCGGCGGTCGCCATCTCCTTGAAGATCGTGGCGCGCGCCTGCTGCTTGTCGATAAGCGCGACGTCCTGATTCTGGAAGGCATCCTTGAGGTCTGACCGCAGCGTCTCTTCGATCTGCTTGCCGTAAAATCCCGCCAGGTTGCCCGGCAGCCCCCACCGCGCGCCGGGACTGTTCATGATCTCGTCTACAGACGATTTTTGTATCGGCGAGAGGGTGATCTGTCTGACCTGCTGCGCGAAATTCGCGAGAAAGGCCTGATGAGCGGCGCGGATTTTTGCGGTCTCCGCTTCGGAAAGCTGCAGCGCCGGCTGTTCCCCCCTGTCCTCCTCCTCGGTCTTGGTCTGAATGATCGGGCCTAGAAGCTGTTCGAAAGCCGTGGCGACCGGAGTCTGAAATACCTGATTGAGCTGACCCTCATATCTCTGGGATATGCTGTCGTAGGCCTCGCTCGCTGTCTTGCTCCCGCTCAGGATGGAATTGAGGTCTTCCTCGCTCAGCGGCGTGAGCGCAAAGGTCCCAAGGCGCTGTTGCAAGGCGGACCGGAACACAGCGTCTTGCCTCAGCACTATGCCGTAGACCTGATCCTGAGCTTCCGGCGCAAGCGCCCCCTGGTCCGTGCTTTTCGGGGCGCCTTCATAGACGGCCCGGCAATCGACGCTCCCTGTTCCCATCTGTTCCGCGGAAATATTGTTCTTCCGCAGCAGCTCACATAATTTCGCGCCGGTTACGCTCGGCGGATCGACGATGAAGGGCCCCCTGTCACTGGAGACAAGTTTAGAAAAACTGAAATAATACTGTGATGGCAACAGTGACGTCAGCTTTATCAGAAACATCAGCAGAAATGCGCCGAAAAACACGATAACGAAGTTCACGCGCACCTTAAGGATTGCATCGAACATGGCACCATTCCCCCCAGGGTCACTCAATCGAATTTGGCCATAATGTATCAGGCGCGGCGGGGCGGTAAATAGGGTATGTGCGGCCGCCGGCATTCAACCGGGCGGCAACGACTTCCTGCGTACGCTCGAAGACTTGGTGTAGGTGCGCCGGACCGCAGGGCACTTTCCGGGCTAACGCCTCGTTGCCGCCGTCTTGAGGGGAGCCGTCTCCGGCGCACTGCGCGCCACCCGCCGCAGCAGCGTGTTCACCGCCGTGCCACGGAAACGCTGGGACCAGTAAATTTCGGCCACCTGCAGACCAGGACGGAACTCCTCATGCAGCGTCCAGCGCGTCTCGCCGAAAAGCAGATGCACCTTGGGCAGCGCCAGATCGACCGATCCGCCGGTCATATCCATGGACGCCACCGACTTTTCGGTCATGTACGGCAGCACGGGATAGATCTGGTATTCGGCGTCGTCGGCGATCTCGTCGGCGTCGTATTCGACTTTCTGCTGCGTCTCGGCGGGGTCGGCCACGGGCTCGTTACCGAGGATCTCATCCACCGTGAGACGCTCATCCGGCCGCGCCGACGTCAACTCGCCGCCGCCCTGAATAACGGTCTTGGCCGGTTCCGCAGCGGTGGACTTGAGAAGCGCGGGCTTTGCTTCAAGCGCAGCAGGCTTCGTCTTGCCGGAGAGACTGCCGAAGGAAGGCGTCAGGCTGGCGAGTTGGACCTTCGGTTTGGGCGCCGGTTTGGGCTTCGCCGCGACCGCGGCTTTCTTGCCGGTGTCCAGGCTGGCCAGGACGGTCCGCAGGCCGCCAGGCTGCCCCTTACGCTTCAGGAAATAGGGAAGCTCGCCGCCGCGCGCCTCCAGCCGCGCCAGGGCGACGCGGAAATCGCGCCTGGTCAGCGGCCTGCCGTCGGAGGGTACGTGCTTGGAATGCCCCAAAGGGAACAGCACGGCGAGTTCCTGCCGCGCCATGCGCGGCCAGTGCCGCACGCGGCCGGTATCGACATGCACGAACGGGATCGACGACCGCGGGTAATAGCCAACGCCGCCCCGCTCCAGAATGAGCCCGGCATTGCGCAACTGCTTGACGGGAATATCGGGAAACTCGATATCGGCGGCCTTGCCGGTGATGTGCAGGCTGCGCCTGGCCTGCCCGCCTCGCGTGCGCCGCAAACGCCGGTTCGTCGCCCCGGTGCGGTGGCCGCATATGAGATTGATCGGCTTCTTCGACCCGAGGTCCCGATGCATTTCCCAGATGATATCGTAAAGCTCCGGGTCGATCTTGATGGTGACGTTGCGCCGCCAGTCGCGCATGAAATGGTCGAGCTTCTTGAGCGCGTCCGGCACGTAGGCGCCGTCCTTTTTGTAGACGATGTCGATGTCTTCCTTGGTATGGATATTGTGAAAGGCAAGCCTGCGCTCATTGTCCGGCGCGGCGTGCGGCCCGCTGGCGGCGCCCAGCGTCACAACGGCGACGAACAACCATCCGAGACAGCGCTTCAACAGCGCGCGGCTGGCAAAACTCGTGCCGGGTAACGACGTGCTCAATATCCCTCTCGACCGGAACTTGACGTAACTGCCGGCCGCCCTCATCCCGTTGGCGAACCACACTTACCGTTGATCACAGAAGCACAACGACTCGATATTCGGCATCATGTGGTTAAGAAATAGTATCTGCGGAATTGCGGGCAAAACGTGGCGGAGTTGCAACGGTTTAGCAAAATAAGGAGGAGCGCGTAGCGCAAGGGGCGGGAGACTTTCGGCGTTCAGGCCGTATTCAGGCGGCCCAGATGCCGGTTATTCCTTGAATAATGCTCCGCCCGGCCCTGGCGCGCGCCCGGAACCGGGTGAGCGCCTGGGAACCTTTCCAACACGCCTCAATAAGCCGTCGCCGTCACGCCCACGCCGTCACGATCATATAGATCGCGGCGAAA
>JBNKDX010000073.1:0-8501 GCA_050288485.1 Rhodomicrobiaceae bacterium
ACCGCCCTGCTCCAACGCGCTCCCCTCGTGGAAGAGGGCAGCGCAACAGGCGCCGCAGCGGTTATATTTGCGCCTGTCAGGGTGACATCCGCCTGGCCGCCGGAGCGGCCGGTTCTCCCTGCAGATTGAAGATAAGGGCTGAGACGAATGGTCCCACATTCTGCGCCGCGGCGAACGCCGCGGGTCGCATGAGATACTCCGCTGCATCGCACGAATTGAAAGCGCGCGCTGGCGCCTTGAACCCGCCGCGCCGCGCGCCGCTCCCGTACGCTTCTGCTTGGCCACCAGCGGCCAAGCGCCCGGGATGGCGCACGCACCAAGCAAGGGCGGTGGCGCGGTGATTATGCGGCGGCGATGTCCAGCTTCGGCGCCGTGGCGATCGGATCTTCCGAGCGGCGCGACTTGCCTTCGAAGAAGGCGCCCTGCTCGATGGCCAGCGATTGGTGGAAAATGTCGCCCTCGACGTGCGAGGAGGCCTGCAGCGTCACGCGGACACCCCGGATCGACCCCATCACCTGCCCCCGAACCACCACGTCCTCGGCCACGATGCCGCCCGTGATCTGCGCCTTTTCGCCCACGATGAGCGAGGAACAGTGCACGTCGCCCTGGATCTGGCCGTCAACCTGGACTTCGCCCTTCGAGAGGACATTACCCGTAACCGTCAGATCTTCGCCAATGATGGACGGCGCCATCCGGTCCGGCCCGCGATAAGCCGGAGTGGCGGTAGCGGTTTTCGGCGCCATGGCCCCCATAGGAGGTTGCATGGAAGCTGGCGAGGAAAGCGGACCCGATGATTGCGCCGGTCCTCCGACAGCCTTGCTCGTCGTCTTGGTGATCGGCTTCTGCGACTCGTAATTACTCATATCGGTCTCTGGCTTCTCTGGCTTCTTCGTAAACATTCGCACCTTCTCCGAAATCCGACGGGGCGCGCCATATCCTTCTAAGTCGGCGCTTCCGCGTTTTCAATGGCCTTGAGGCCGCATTGCCTCCCTAACTCTTCTCGCAGTGGAAGTCGTGTACGACTGTTGCTCAAAGTCCCCTCACGCTTCCGGCCGGGAAATCTGGCCCCTGTTCGCGTATACAAGAGCGGCCGCCGCGCTGACGTGACGCCCCCTGCAAGCGAAAGTCGCACCTATCCCGCGCACCGACAAGAAAAAACTGTTGCGGGAGGCCCCGCGACACCATCCGGAACGCAACCGGCACGAATGATCCTCGGGACGTACGGCAACGCGCCAGCCACTGACTATTGGCACAAATACCTATACGCCAGATTAGCGGGATGCGCCCCGGTTCGGGAAAACGGCGGAGGGGGGCCGGAGCACCGGCGCTCACAGAGCCTTCGCCGCCGCGAGCACCTCCTCGACATGGCCGGGGATCTTCACCTTGCGCCAGATGCGCGCGATCCTCCCGTCCTTGTCGATGAGGAAGGTCGAGCGCTCCACGCCCATATAGGCGCGGCCGTACATCGACTTCTCCACCCACGCCCCAAAGGCCGAGATCGCCCTCTTTTCCTCGTCGGCGAGGAGCGTGACCGTCAGGCCGTGCTTCTCGCGGAACCTGCCGTGCGATTTCACGCTGTCCGGCGAGATGCCTATGACCTCCGCGCCGGCAGCGCCGAACTCGTCCTGTTTCATGCTGAAACCGACGGCTTCCTTCGTGCAGCCCGACGTGTTGTCCTTCGGATAGAAGAAGAGCACGACCGCCCTGCCTTTGAGCTTCGACAGCTTGATTTTCTCGCCTCGATCGCCCGTCAGTTCGAAATCCGGAGCCTTGCCGCCTTCCTCAAGCATCTCTGGCCTTCCTTTTGTCGCTTTTTCTCATTCGAATACGCCGCCAATTCCGTGATTAGGTGACATAACTTCGTGCAGAAGTCCAAGCCTGCGCCGGGCTGGCCGCTGTAAGGGGTGTTGTATGCACAAGCACTGGCACCCCGGGAACGGCACGATTGCGGAGGCGTTTCCTCCCGCGTAAAGATGCTGGCGAACATGGCTGTGCCCGGCACGGCCTCAGTTTTGAAGAGGCGGCAGACGCAACCGATGGCAGGCGGCCACAGAATACCACCGCGGGGACAAGCCCTGGTCAGATATCAGCCGCCCCGTCCGGCCCGCCGGTTCTCCCTCGGGTGGGGATGGCGCCGCCGGCCCGGGCGGCGCCGGACTTTGGCGGACCGCTTCCTCGGCTTCGCCGGGCGCGTCTTTGTAGGTCTTGCATTCCTGGTCCTGTTCGCCTTTACCGCGCTGTACATCAAGCTCAGCTTCGCGCCGATTTCGATGACCTTTCTCGCCGAACCGGTCGAACGGGCGGTGAACCGCGCGCTCCCGGGCATGACGTTCAACATCGGCGACGCCGTGCTGCGCACCTCCGAGACAGGCATCGGCATCGAATTCCGGCTGGCCGATGTGAGCCTCCTCGACGAGACCGGCGGGCGTATCGTGGAATCGCCGATGGCCTCGGCGGATGTAAGCCTCCGCGCCCTTCTCACAGGCCATCTCGCCGTCGGAGAGGTGGAACTCATCGGCCCCAGCCTCTTTCTGCAATATTCCGAGGACAAGGGGCTGGCGCTGTCTTTCGGCGATCCGCGGGAGTCGAAAACCGATCTCGGCGCCCCCTACCCGCAGGCTGCATCCGGTCAGCATGTCCGCGAAGTGGTTCGCCGCGCGCAGACGCCCGCCGCTTCCCCGCCGCCCCGCCACACATTCAACCCGCACGCCAGGGCGCGCGCCATCAATCTGACCAAGGCGTTCAACGATATCTTCGCGGCGGCGCGCCGTGGCGAGTCCGCATATCTGACGACGTTCGGCATCCGCGACGCCGTCGTCCATTTCGACCGCGGCAATCAGGTGACGAGCTGGGAAGTGCCCGCCGCGGAGATCGATCTGGAGCACGCTGGCAGAAACAGCGCCGTGCTGGGCAAGGTTTCGCTGAAGACGGCCACCGGCCAGTCGCAGATGCAGTTCCGGGCGAGCATCAACCGGCGCAGCCAGCAACTCGCTCTCGCGCTGTCCTTCGACGATGTCGTGCCGCGCGACCTCGCGCGGGACCTTCCCGCGCTCTCCCTTGCCAAGTCGCTGAACCTGCCGGTTTCGCTCGCCGCCGACCTGGAACTGGCCGGAAACGGCGACATCCTGTCCGGCGACATAAAAGTCTCGCTCAAGAACGGCGAGCTATACGCCCCGTGGGACGACAAGCACCCCGCGGCCATCGATCAGGGCGCATTCCGCGTAGCGTATTCGCGCGAAAAGGGGCTTATCGAGTTCAAGCCGTCCGAACTCCGCTGGGACGGCAGCCATATCGCTTTCAGCGGGGCGATGGAGCGCCAGCCCGCTACCGGCCATTGGCTGTTCCGGCTGGCTTCGGACAGCATTGCGCTCGGCGCGGAAGAGTTCGGCGTTCCCGTCATTCCGCTCGACCGGCTGCTGCTTCAAGGCGCCTATCAACCCAGCCGCGGGATCATCGCGCTCGACCGCTTCTTTCTGCAGGCCGCCGATGCGCAGATCGCCCTTTCCGGCTCGGTTGTCCAGGGACCGCGGACGCCTGCCGTGAAGCTGAACGGCCGGATCAGCCGCATGCCGGTGGCCTTCGCCAAGCTCATCTGGCCGCCCTTCATGGCCGCTGGCGCCCGCGACTGGGTCGGCGAGCGCGTGCCCGCGGGGCGTATCGCCGGCGGAACGGTGAAGATCGACATAGCAGCCGACATGCTCGCCGACGCAGCCGAGCACGGCCTGCCGCCAAGCGCGGTGGACTTCCGTCTCGATCTGGAAGCGCTGAAGGTTCACTACATCCCCAAGCTGCCGCCGCTCCTCGTGCCGCGGGCAACCGCCTCGATCACCGGCCACCGCTTTTTCTTCGTCGTGCCCGAATCCGATATCCAGGTCCCCTCCGGCGATCGCGTCCATTTCACCGACGGCGAACTCATCATCGGCGACCTGCGCCCGCGCGTCCCGACCGGCGAAATACATTTTAAGTCACAGGCCAGCGCCGCGGCGATGGTGGAACTGATCAACCATCCGCCCCTGGGCTACGTGGACGCGGTCTTCCCCAAGACGCCGGATATCAGCGGCGACGGCGCGGCCACCTTCAGCCTTTCCATGCCCTTCATCAAAGAGCTGAAATTCAAGGACATGAAGCTCAACGGCCGGACGCATGTCGAGAACATCCGCGCCATGGGCCTTCCCGGCGGCGTCGGGGTCCATGGCGGCAAGCTCGATATCGACACGACCGAGAAGGCGATCGAAATCCGCGGCGAGGTGAAAGTGAACGGCACGCCCGTGACGGTGGCCTGGCAGCGCATTTTCGACGCCTCGCCGGAGCATCAGCCGCCATTGCGGCTGCGGGCGGTCATGGATGAAGCCGCGCGCCGCGAGGCAGGCCTGGAGACGGACCATATCCTGCGCGGCAACGTCCTCTCCGAGTTGACCCTGCGGATGCGCAAGGATGCGCCTCCCCGCCTGCATTTCGAGGCCAACCTCACCGAAACCGACATCCTTCTCTCCAGCATGGGCTGGCGAAAGCCCCCCGGACAGAGGGCGGTGCTCAACGTCGATATTGACACGGACGACGGCGGCGGCATGGCGCTCAAGAACCTCAATCTGCTCGGGGACGATCTTGCCGTGCGCGGCATGGTGTTTCTGAACGAGAAACGCAAGCCTGTCTCGTTCTCATTCCCGACCGTGACGCTCAACGCGCAGACCAAGCTGGAAATGCGCGGCGAACTGAAAAGCGGCAATATCTGGGACGTGCGCGTATCTGGCCCGTCCTTCGACGGGCGGCAGTTTTTCCGGTCGCTGTTCTCCGCCGGAAAGCTCACGGAGGACCAGCCGCAATTGCCCGACGACGCGCCGGGCATGGACGTGAAAGCCCAGATCGAGACCGTCGTCGGCCATTACGACACCTCGGCCAAGAAGGTCTGGCTCGAAGCCAGGCGGCGCGGCAGCGAACTCGTCTATCTCGACATGCACGGGTCGCTGGCCGACGAACCCGTCGCCGCGCGCGTGGACGCGAAGAAGGGTGAGCCGCGCATCCTGCAGGCGATGGCGGGCAACGCTGGGGCCGCGTTCCGCCTGGTCGGGCTTTATTCGGCGGCGAGGGGCGGCGCCGCGTCGTTAAAAGTCAATCTCGACGGCTCGAAGAAGGGGGATAAGGTCGGTTATCTCTATGCCCGGCGCTTCGCGATCATCAACACGCCGATGGCCAATTCGGCGCGCGGCCGGAAAGGGCGGCGGCCGGCGCGAAGCCGGGAGATTGAGCAGCAGCAGGCCCAGTATGAGCGGATGGATTTCGACGAGATGCGCGTGCGTTTTGGCATCGGACACGGCCGGTTCAAACTGGGGACCGGCATCCTCAACGGGCCGATGATGGGCATCAACGTGCGCGGCTATATCGACTTCCAGCGCGAGGTGATCGATCTCACAGGCGTCTACACACCGGCTTTCGGCCTCAACGCCCCGTTCAGCGGCGTTCCCCTCCTCGGCGACATCCTGAGCAGCCGCGACGGCGAGGGCCTCATCGGCATCACCTTCGCGGTCCGCGGGCCGCTGTCGCAGCCGGATGTGCAGATCAATCCCGCCTCGCTGCTGACGCCGGGCATGTTCCGGCAGATGATGGAGTTCGATCAGAGCGTGCAGGACATCCTGCCGCCCGAGAAGCAGGGCGCGGCCAGGCGCCGAAGCGGCTCTCCTCCGCCTACACGCTGAAGAACGGCCGACCGTCGGGGGGACGACAAACGCACCTCCCCGCGCTATAGAGGCTTCATTCAGCCTGCATCGCCACATCCGGACCGTGAATGGCTCCTCCGCTCATCCAGCTTACCAATATCGCGCTCACCTTCGGCGGCACACCCCTCCTGCAGGCCGTGGACCTATCCGTGGCCCCGGGCGAGCGCGTCTGTCTGGTCGGGCGCAACGGCTCGGGCAAATCGACACTCCTCAAGATCGCGGCGGGCCTCATCGAGCCGGACAGCGGCACGCGCTTCGTTCAGCCCGGCGCCATCGTCCGCTATCTGCCGCAAGAGCCGGATCTCAGCGGCCATGACACGGTGCTGTCCTATGTGCTCTCCGGCCTGACGCCGAGTTGCGATCCGCATCAGGCGCGCTACCTCCTCGAACAACTCGGCCTGACGGGCGAGGAAGACCCGGCGCGGCTGTCGGGCGGCGAATTGCGGCGTGCGGCTCTTGCACATGTCCTCGCGCCCTCGCCCGCCGTTCTGCTGCTGGACGAGCCGACAAACCACCTCGACCTGCCCGCCATCGAATGGCTGGAAAAGCGGCTCGGCCAGGAGCGCGCCGCCCTCGTTCTCATCAGCCACGACCGCCGTTTCCTGCAAAACCTTTCGCGCGCCACCGTCTGGCTCGACCGCGGGCAGACGCGGCGCATCGAAACCGGCTTCGGTGGCTTTGAGACGTGGCGCGACGAGCAGCTAGCCGAAGAGGAGCGCGCCCAGCACCAGCTTGACCGCAAGATCGCGGCCGAAGAACACTGGATGCGCTACGGCGTCACGGCGCGGCGCAAGCGCAATGTGCGGCGTGTGGCCGCGCTCGCGGCGTTGCGGCAGGCGCGGCGGGAATACCGCGCGACCGCTGGCAAGGCGGCCATGACTGCAGCCGAGGCGGGCAAGTCCGGCGCGCTGGTCATCGAGGCGAAGGGCATCGGCAAATCGTTCGGTGCCCGTCCCATCGTACGCGACTTCTCGCTGCGCGTGATGCGCGGCGACCGCATCGGCATCGCCGGACCGAACGGCTCGGGCAAGACGACGCTCGTCGGCCTGCTGACCGGCCAGCTTGCCCCCGAGACGGGCGGAATCCGGCGCGGCACAAATATGCAGACGGCCTCGCTCGACCAGCACCGCGAGAGCCTCGATCCCAATTGGACACTCGCCGAGGCGCTGACCGGCGGACGCGGCGACACCGTGACGATCGGCGGGCAGGCGCGCCACGTCACCGGCTATATGCGCGATTTCCTGTTCGCGCCGGAGCAGATCCGCACGCCGGTCTCCGCACTGTCGGGCGGCGAGCGCGGGCGGCTGATGCTGGCGCGGGCGCTGGCGAAGCCGTCGAACCTCCTCGTGCTCGACGAGCCGACCAACGATCTCGACCTGGAGACGCTGGACGTCCTAGAGGAAATGCTCGGCGATTACGCGGGCACGGTGATCCTCATCAGCCATGACCGCGATTTCCTCGATCGCGTCGTGAGCGCCCTCATCGTGCCGGAGGGCGACGGACGCTGGACCGAATATGCGGGCGGCTACACCGACATGCTCGCCCAGCGCGGCGCGGACGTGGCCGGCGAGGAGACGGCACCCGCCAGGCCTCAAGCGGAGAAGCCCACGGCGCGCGCCCGCCAAGCCCCGCCCGTGAAAAAGCGCCTCAGTTTCAATGAGCAGCACGCGCTGAAAACGCTTCCCGGCCGCATTGCGGAGCTGGAAGCGCGGGTTGCCGCCCTGCAGGCGCGTCTCGACGACCCGGCGCTCTATGGCCGCGACCGCGAGGCGTTCAACGAGGTCACGGCGGCACTCACCACAGCGCAGGCGGAAATGGCCGCTGCGGAGGAACGCTGGCTTGAGTTGGAAATGCTGCGCGAAGAGATCGAGGGCGGGTGAGTCCGTCTGCTCATCCTCACCGGCTCTCGTAGACGACGCGCAGGCGTTCGAGGATGGCGCGGGCCTGCCCGAATGGCGGCGTGTCCGCAGGCAGCGTCAACGCGGCTGCAGCGGCTGCCAGACCTTCCCGGCCGTGAGCCTGCATGATGGACGAGCGCAGCCAGCCTTCCGCCTGATCCCGCCGCCGGTGCTCAAGCGCTCCTCCGCGCAACGTAGCAAAACGTGCGTCGAGCGTTTTCACCAGCGTGTCGATCCCCTCCCCTGCCGTTACCGACACCTTGAGACACGGGATCCCGCCACCGGCAAGCCCGAGCGCGCCTTTGAGATCGGCCAGCGCCCGCTGCGCCGCCGCCCCCATGTCGGCCTTCGTGACCACGGCGATATCGGGGATTTCCATGATCCCCGCCTTCATGAATTGCAGCGAGTCGCCCGAC
The DNA here is from genome assembly GCA_050288485.1 of Rhodomicrobiaceae bacterium. GTDB lineage: Bacteria > Pseudomonadota > Alphaproteobacteria > Rhizobiales > Rhodomicrobiaceae > JARRLC01. The sequence goes on from JBNKDX010000073.1 coordinate 8,029, forward strand.
CCCGGCTGGACGCAGAGCACGACGCTGTCGGCCACCGTCGAGATATCCGCCTCGGACTGCCCTACCCCCACAGTCTCCACCACCACGCGGTCGAACAGCGCACGCATTAGCACCGCCACCGGGAAAGCGAGCCCGGTCAACCCGCCCAATGTTCCGCGCGAGGCGAGCGAGCGCACGAACACGCCGTCGTCCTCGGGGTTGGTGCGCATACGGATGCGGTCGCCGAGCAGCGCGCCGCGCGTCAGATGCGATGAGGGATCGACCGCGATCACGCCGACACTGACGCCGCCTGCGCGCCAGCGGCGGATCAGCGCGTCGATGAGCGAGGATTTACCGACGCCCGGAGGCCCGGTCAGGCCGATGACGTGGGCGCGGGCGGCCAGATAGGCCTCGTCGACGAGCGCAGCCGTGGCCGGGGCGTCCGGCGCCCGCTCGACGGCGGCCAGCGCACCGGGAAACGCGCGCTTGCCCCC
>JBNKDX010000074.1:0-8393 GCA_050288485.1 Rhodomicrobiaceae bacterium
GAACTTGAGTTCAGTACGATCCCGAAGACGATTCTTGGCGAAGGTGCCGAGACCGGGGCCGATCAGGAGAAGTCTGAATCCGGCTCGAGTGCCGAGTACAAGACAATCGATACGATCTCGGCGCTGAAGAAGCTGCTGGCCAATGGCGGCGTGAGCGGCGGCGCCGCCGACGGGGATGAGGACGAAGGCGCCAGGCTGCCGGACGGCCCGTCGCTGGGGCCGGGCACATCGCATCCCCATATCGCCATCCTTCGTGACCTCCTGTCGGTGCGGCCCATGCGCCAGGCGCCGGGAGACGGCCCTGCCGCGGAGTATTATGATGAGCGGCTCGCCCGCGCGGTGAAGCGCTTCCAGAAGCGCCATCGCCTCTCTGCGAGAGGCGTCGTCGATGCCGAGACGCGTGAGGCGCTGAATAAGGCGGCTGCCTCCGAAAGCCGCCGCAGCCGCCGCAAAGATGACGGCAAGATCGACAGAGCGACGATCCTCGCCAACATGGAGCGCTGGCGCTGGGAGGCCCGTAATCTGGGCGACCGGCATGTCCGCGTGAGCATCCCGGCGTTCATGTTCTACGTGGTGGAGGACAGCCGCGTCGTCCACAGCGAACGCATCGTTTCAGGCTCCAAAGAGCATCCGACGCCGATTTTCTCGGACGAGATCGAAACCATCGTCTTCAATCCCTATTGGCATGTGCCGGTGTCGATTCTGACCAAGGAAATCCTGCCCGCCATCCGCCGTGATCCGAGCTTCCTCGACCGCAACCGGCTTGAGGTCGTCTGGCGGGGCCGCAAGCCGGTGGTGGACAGCTTCTGGGGCGGTTTCGGCGTCGATTGGGAGGGCGTCGATGCGCGCCAGATTTCCCTGCGCCAGACGCCCGGCGCCGGAAATGCGCTCGGCGTGGTGAAGTTCGCTTTCCCGAACAAGCACTCCGTGTATATGCACGACACCCCGACCAAGCATCTCTTCGAAAAGAAGGTCCGGGCCTACAGCCACGGCTGCATGCGGGTGCGTCATCCGCTGAAATTCGCCGAGGTGCTGCTATCCAAACAGGGCTGGACGAAACGACGGGTCGACGCCACGCTCGATAACGCGCATGACGAGCATGTCCGCCTGCAGAGCAAGGTCCCGATCCACATTCAGTATTTCACTTTGTGGGTGAACCCTGACGGCAGCGTGCGGCGTTATGGCGATATCTACGGCTATGACGCCAGGGTCAAGGGGGCGCTGAAGCTCGCGAGGAATGTCCGGACCGACGGCGACGGCGATCGCCTCGACGCTGGCGAGCATGGTATGGGCAACTGAGCGGCGTTATCCCGTCAAAGGCGGCTGGAAGCCTCGTGACCGGCATAGCCGGAGCGTGCATCGGGCAGTACGCCATCAAGCGCTTGCATACAAAGAGAAACCTGAAGCGCCCGCGCGCCTTGGGAGCGCGTGGTCTTTATTTTCCGTACCCATCTCGCATTTGATGCCTTCAACACCATATTAACCAAGCATCCGGCCGTCCCCCATGGGTAATGCGGACGCGCCGGAGGACGAAGGAGGCAACCCACATGCGTTGGACTTTCATTGCCGCGCCGCTGCTCGCGGCCGCAGCCTGGGCATCGCCCGCCAGTGCCATCACCTGCCAGGGCAACTTTCAGATCCAGAGGGACGGCACCCGGATCGCGACGCCTTATTGCCAGGATACCTATCTCGCTACCGTGGCCAGGGAACACGGAATGGCCGTGAGCGCGCGGGCCGTGCGCGCCAATCCGTCGGTGAAGGAGCGGGCGTGCCGCTTCGTTGGCGACGACAACCGCGTGCGCGACGCCTGCGCTCCATACCGCAACGACGGCGACCGGTATTTCCACCTGAGATAGTCGGGACGCCTGCCGCCGTGAACCGCCGGGCAGGCGGCGCGCCTGTCCGGCTCTCCTTTGACGCCCCCTGTCCTGGCATGATTTCCTGCTGAAAGTGCGGAAATGGCGCGACGCGCGGCGCACCGTGCACCTAGCCTTAACCATACCGGCCTACCGTGCCAGCCAGCGGTCCCCGAACCGCGCTCTGCTTCCGTCATCGAATAACAAGAGGCGCCGAGGGCATCATGCCGCCTTCGGGCCGCATAAACTGCTGGAGGTTGGCATGACCGTGACCTCGCTTCGCCTGCGCGCCCTGCCGCTTGGCGTCTTCCTGATCTGGCTGGCCTGCGAAAGTCACTTCAGCCCCGCATTCTTCGCCGCCAATGTGCAGTACAGCGTCAGCGAAATCATGGGCTGTATGAACATTGCCAAAACCACGCCAGGGCCGCTGCCGCGCTGGCAGACAGCCTCCATCGGCGCGAACGGACGTTGAATTCATCGGCGGCGGCGCACCGGCGGCATCGTGACCTTCTCCGCGGAGCATAATCTGGCTTGATTTTCGTTGCTTCCGCAGGCGCGAAGCCGCTGGTCGCGGCTGAAGCAGATGCGCAGTTCGCTGATCCGCCCGCGTCGGCAAACGATGCTGATCATCTCCGGTTTCAGTTCGGGATTGGCTTCGAGAAACGCGGCTTCCACCATGGCGGGAGAGACGGTGATGGCGTCCTTCAGGTCGCGGAACTGCGCGGGGATTTTGATCCTGCCGTAAAGCCGCCGCGACAGATCATAGTAGCCTTCGGGCGAAAGTCCTGAGCACGCGCCGTGCTTCCTGTATTCGTGAATGACGAGGCGCGGGTTCGGCATGATGTCGAGCATGGAATCGATGAGCGGCTGCGGCACCCATGGGCGCTCGGGCAACCAGCAGTTCTGCGGCCAGCCGCGTTCATATTGCGGCCACAACCCGTGCAGAACGAAAGCGAAGGGGCGGTTGCCGTTGCATTGCGGCCCGCCGTCGTTGCGGCCCCGGCCTTCGCAATAGGTGGGCGACCAGTTCAGGACCAGCGCGTAATAGTCGAATTCGCCCGCCTGCCCGCGCTCGCGTGCGAAAACCGATGAAGCCCCCGCCAGCAATACCGCGGCCATCGCCACAAGCGCCAGATTTCTCATGCTGTTACCCTCATTCCGTCTTTGCATAAGCAGCGGCCGTCCGCGCGACAGCCTCCCGGAGCGCCTCGTCGAAGGTCTGCCCCGAGGCCGACCATTGCTCCCCGACTTTCCCGCCGCTCAAAGTCCAGTGCGTGTTCCAGTGCGCCTCGCCATCGAAGTCGAGCGTTCCGTAGAGGATGCCATCCGCGCCGAGTGCTTCCGCCTCTTTCCGCATGGCCGCGGTACCGCCCTTCGCCATGGTTTCATAGGTGAGTTCGGTGCGGTCCGCCTCGGGCAGGATGAGCGGCAGGCCGGAGCGTCGCGACGCTTCCTTCAGAACCTCGCGTTGGCCATAGCCCTCCGGCCCACGACGCTTGAGAACGTATCTGCGCGTTGCTTCGGCGATTCCCAACCACACCGCGATGAGCGGACGAGGGCCCGCCCATTTTTTCAGGCCGTTCTCGCGGAGAGCGGCGTCGATCCTGGCGCGATCGAAGCGCATGCGCAGATAATGCGGGCGGTCGCGCGTGCCCTGCTCATCATGAACGGGGATGTCCTTCATACGGTCTTCGTACTCGACCCCTGCGACGGCGCCCACGGCGGTCTTGATGAAGGCCTTCCCCTTCGGCGTCGCGGCGAGCGTTGCGTCACCGGTCAGCTTCGTCAGGACTTCCGCAGCGCCGATATGCAGGCCGCGCAGCCGCTCGGCCTCGCCGGTTCCGGTGACGATGGTCTGCGCTTTGTAAAGATCCTCATCCGCGATGGCGGCAGGCTGCGCCACGCCAGCTTGACCGGTAGAGGGAAGTGTAAATGCCAGAAGCAGGCTCAGCCACAGCATCCTCATGATTGCCTCCCTTGCCCCCGCCGCACGGCCCGCTAATTTATCTTCTCCCCCGGATAGGCGCCCCAGACCAGCTCCTGGCTGATATAACCGCTGACGCTCCCCGCCGCGATCCGGCACCACCGGCCGTCACAATTTTCCACGTCGCCCAGCACGTTCGGCGCGAGCTTGGCCCTCACCTCCGCAGAAGTCTTCTTCGAGCCGTAAAGATCGAGTGTCCGCTTATCGTTCTTCCAGGGCGCCACGAGCACCGTGCGCCGTCCGCTGAGGAGCGTGCCCAGCACCCAGCCTGTCGAGCCTTCGCTGTCGCGGATCTGGCGCCAGACGTCGAACTCGGCGATGACCTCCACGGGCAGTCCGGCGCGGCGGAACACCCAGGCCACGGCGTGATCCCACCCCGGGCCGCGCCGCACGTTCACCTCGTCGGCCTTGAGGCTGACGAAGCGCGGCACGGGCAGGCCGCTCGGCCCCGGCTTTCGCGCCGCCGGGTCGATCGTCGCGCGCTGCTGCGCGGTGGTAGTCGCCGGCGGAAACGCTGCGAGGCAAGAAAGGAGAAACGCCAGAATGATAAACCGGTTATGAGTCGTCATTTCGCCCCCGGACGTCCACTTGCGGTTTGTTGAGGTTGCCTTCAGGTACGTTCTAACCGGCCAGAAATGTCACGCAATGAAATATGGTGGGCGATATGCAACTTTGTCATCATGGTTACCATCTGGTAGAAAGTTACATAATGCTCCGCCGCGCCGCACGTGCGAGCCGATATCCGGCGGTTGTCCATGCGGCCGGCCTCTCGCCCAGCTTCCCCTTTGGGAGACATTGTTGAATGCATTCTGAAAAGCCGATCGTCATTGTCACGAGAAAACTTCCGCAGGCCGTCCAGACGCGGATGCGCGAGCTGTTCGACGCGCAGTTGAACCTGGACGACAAGCCCATGACGCGCGAAGACCTCATCCGCGCCGCGCAGACCGCCGATGTGCTCGTCCCCACCGTTACCGACCGCATCGACCGCGCCGTCCTTTCGCAGAGCGGCCCGCGCCTCAAGCTGATCGCCAATTTCGGCACGGGCGTCGACAATATCGACCTGGAGATCGCCCGCAACCGCGGCATCATCGTGACCAACACCCCCGGCGTCCTGACCGAGGATTCGGCCGATATGACCATGGCGCTGATTCTCGCCGTGCCGCGGCGGCTGGTCGAGGGCGCGAGGTTCCTGAAGGATGGCTCGGAGTGGGCGGGCTGGTCGCCGACCTGGATGCTCGGTCACCGCATCTGGGGCAAGAAGCTGGGCATCGTCGGCATGGGACGCATCGGCACGGCGGTGGCGCGGCGGGCGAAGGCGTTCGGGCTTTCGATCCACTACCACAACCGGCGGCGCGTCCTGCCCGAGACCGAAGCCGAACTGGGCGCGACCTATTGGGAAAGCCTCGACCAGATGCTGGCGAATATGGACATCGTGTCCGTCAACTGCCCGCACACGCCCGCCACCTACCACCTTTTGTCGGCGCGGCGGCTGAAGCTCTTGAAGCCCACCGCCTATGTCGTCAACACGGCGCGCGGCGAGATGATCGACGAGAACGCGCTGGCGCGGATGATCGAGGCGGAGGAAATCGCGGGCGCGGGGCTGGACGTCTTCGAGCACGAACCGGCCATCAATCCGAAGCTGCTGAAAAGCGACCGGGTGGTCGTGCTGCCGCATATGAGTTCGGCGACCATCGAAAGCCGTGTCGATATGGGCGAGAAGGTCATCATCAATGTGAAGACGTTCCTCGACGGTCATACGCCGCCCGACCGGGTGCATCCGGCGATGTTCTGACGCTGCGCGCCGCCCGCGTTCACTCCGCCGCCGGTTCCAGAGCGGGCTGCAGCGACGCCGCTGCAGCCCGCGCCTCGTGGCGTCTCGTCCTGCGGATAAACTGAAGATTGCGGATGTAGATGAACAGGCCCGTCCCCTGCCCCATGATGAAAACCGGGTCCAGGCGGTAGATCGAGTAGAGCAGCAGCGTAGACCCGCCCGCGATGCTCCAATACCAGAAGGCGTCCGGCATCACGCTTTTTTTCGCCTTCTCGCTGGCGAGCCACTGGATGACGAAGCGCATGAAGAACATGCACTGCGCGCCGAAGCCCACGCCGATCCACACCAACTCCGTGGTAGACGTTTCGGCCCACTTGGCCGCCAGTTTGGCGATGACGTGCGCCGCCCAGCTTTCCAGAACCATACGCTCCTCGCATCCAATCGCGCTGCGATTGCGCGGCTATTCGCCCGCGCGCTGCCGCATCGCCACACTATCATCCTGCGCACCCGGCCCGTGGCTGACCGCCGCCGAGTCTTCCACAATCCGCGGAACATTCGTGCGCTTCCTGAGCCAGACGACGCCGATCAGGTCGTAGATGCCTGTAAACATGCGGCCGATATTGGTGTATTTCGACGCGCCCGCCGCCCGCGCGCGGTCGTTCACCGGCTCGTAGGCGACCTGATATCCGGCAAAGAGGAACAGCGCCGGCATGAAGCGGTGCATGCTGGTGAAGAACGGCACGCGGGAGTAGGCCTCGCGCCAGTAGACCTTGATGCCGCAGCCCGAGTCCGGGCAGTTGTCCTTGAAGGCGGCGTTGCGCACGGCGTTGCCGATCAGCGAAGCAAGCCGCCGTGAACCGACCGCCTTGCGGGTGACGCGCACGCCGGAGACCATGGCCGGACCGTCGCTGACGCTGGCGCCCAGCTTGGCGAAAAGCTTCGGAATATCGTGCGGATCGTTCTGCCCGTCACCGTCCATGGTGGCGATGATCGGCCCGGAAGCGGCGAGCACGCCAGTACGGATGGCCGCGCTCTGGCCCGAGCGCGCACCGTGGCGCAGATAGCGCAGCGACGGAAAACGCGAAATGAGATCCTTCACCTCGCGTCCGGTGTCATCGTTGCTGTAATCGTCCACGACGATCACCTCGGCGAGGCGGTCAGAGGGAACGGCCGCGTAGGTCTCCTCGACCAGCCGGCCGATATTGCCCGCTTCGTTCAGTGCCGGGATGACCACGGAAATACTCATCGGCGCCCCTTTTCGAGCCGTCCGGAACCCTTTGCAGATGAAGCCGCGCACCAAGCCCTGGCCAGGGGCATACACTGCGCCTTGGTGGCAAGGCCGCCGGAAAAAAACCTCGCCCTCAGCTCCAATATCAGGCTTTCGCAGCACAGCACAACCCGATAAATAACCGCATCGGTGGCGCGGGATTGGCATGCCCCGGCATGGTTAACAGCGGCGTTGCGCGCCGCGAAGAGGAATATCTCCACGTGGGCTTTGAAGGCGTTGCGTCAGAAAGGACGGCCGGACCAGCGGGCAGGGGATGGACGGGCGCGCTGCGCCCCGGCCCGGAAAGTGCGTTGCTGTCGCTCGTTCTCTGCGTGACGGCGCTGACCCTGCTGCGGCTTGCAGCGGTCTGGCTCGGTTCCACCGACCTGTTCTTCGATGAGGCGCAGTACTGGTTCTGGTCGCGCGAGCTTGCATCGGGCTACTATTCCAAGCCGCCGCTGATCGCCTGGATCATTCGCGCCTCGACCGATGTCTGCGGGATGGGCGAGGCGTGCATCCGCACGCCCTCGGCGATCATCCACGGCGCTACGGCGCTCGTCATCTACGCAATCGGGCGCAAGCTGTATGACGCCCGCACCGGCTTCTGGGCGGGTCTCCTCTACGCCACGCTCCCCGGCGTCTCGCTGTCCTCGGCGCTGATCTCGACGGACGTGCCGCTGCTGCTCTTCGTAGCGCTGGCGCTGCTGGCCGTCGCGCATTTGCGCGAGCGGGTGACATGGGACTGGGTGGCCGTCCTCGGCGTCAGCCTCGGGTTCGGTCTCCTGGCCAAATACGCCATGAGTTATTTCCTCCTCGGCTTTGCCGTCTACGCGCTGGCGGCGGAGGAAGGCAGGAAACTGCTCCGGAACCCGCGCATTTATGCCGCTTTCGCTGTCGCCGCGGCGATGATCGCGCCGAATATCCTCTGGAACATGCAGAACAAATTCGCCACCTTCGGACACACGGCCGACAACGCCGCCTGGGGCGGAGGGGTGCAGCCGGTGGCGGCGCTGGAGTTTCTGGGGGAGCAGTTCGCGGTATTCGGGCCGGTGATGTTCGCGGCGCTCATGTGGTATTGCCTGCGGCTGCCGTGGATGCGCGAGCCGCGGCAGGCGGCCACCGACCAGCCGGAGCGCCTGCTCCTCGCCTTCTCGGTGCCCGTCCTCGTTCTGATGACGGGCCAGGCGTTTCTCTCCCGCGCTCACGCCAATTGGGCGGCGTTCGCCTATGTGCCCGCGACCGTCCTGGTGACCGCCGTGCTCCTGCGCGGCGGCTGGATACGGCTCATGCGGTTCTCGCTCGGCCTGCACCTCGTTGCCGCCACCCTCATAACGGTTGGCGGAATTCTCGCGGGGCGGATGACGCTGCCGGTGGCGAGCCACGCCTATTCGCGGGTGCTGGGGTGGAAGGCTCTGGCCGAAGTCTCGGTCCGCAAGGCGCGCGCCGGGAGCTTTCGCGCCATCGCCACCGACCGCCGCAACCTGTCGGCGGAGTTCGCCTATTACCTGCGCAATA
>JBNKDX010000075.1:0-8152 GCA_050288485.1 Rhodomicrobiaceae bacterium
CGTGCCCAAGCCCTACCGGATACATGAGGTCTATGACTGTCTGGCAAGGCAGCTGGGCGTCGAGTACGTTTATCAGGTAGCCGAAGCCGAGGCTGGCCCCATTGCCGATCTGACGCCGGAGATGCTTGCGGTCTTGGACGCTGGTCTCCGTCGAGAGCTACACCAGGCGCTGGAAAGCCTGGACAGCGACCGCATCAAGGCGGTCATCCAGCGGTTGAGCGCGGCCGACGCGCGCCTGGCCCGCACCCTGTCCCAACTGGCGGAAAATTTCGATTACCCGGGGATCTTAAGGGCGCTGCGCGCGGAAGGAGATTGACGCGTCTCGCCGTCCTGGAAGACCGCCTCAAAAGGCAAGGGCCGCGGGGGCAAACGCGAGCCGGAGCCGAGGCGGCGCGCCTTATGCGCCTGAGGAATACTGCGCGGCGGCCGGCCGTTCATGCGCGTCGAAATGCGCGCAAATCGTGCGCACGAACATGCGGCCGCGCTCGGTGACGCGGAAGCCGTCGCCGTCCGGCTCGATCAAGCCATCTTCGCTGCTGGCCAGCAGCGCCTCGGCCTGCGCCAGAATCGGTGCGGCGTCCCGCCCGAAACGGTCGCGCAACTCGGCCGCGGGGAAGGCGAGGTCGCACATCAGGCGCTCGATGGTGAAATGGCGCACCACATCGTCAGGCGTGAAAGCGTAGCCACGCACCGCCGCCAGGCCATGCTCGCCCATTCGGCGCATGTAATCGGCGATGGGAACCGCGTTCTGCACATACCCTTGCGGCAGGCGGCCGATAGAGGAGGGGCCCAAGCCGAGGAGCGCATCCGCCGAGTCCGTCGTATAGCCCTGGAAATTGCGGTGAATGCGGCCACTGGCGAGCGGATCGCGCGCCCGGGCGAAATGGTCGAAGCCGACGCGCACGAAACCGGCCTCGGCCAGCCGCCGCGCGGCGAGATTGGCGGACGCAAAGCGCTCGGCGAGGCCGGGCAGAGCGGCATTGTCGATCTGACGTTGATGCTTCATCCGCGATGGCAAATGCGCATAACCGAACACGGCGACACGGTCGGGCCGAAGCGCGATCACCTGGGCGAGCGTGTCGTCGAGCCGCGCCAGCGTCTGATGCGGCAGCCCGTAGACGAGGTCGATATTGATCGACTCGACGCCGCGTTCGCGGAAGAGATCGACGGCGTATTTGGTGGTCTCGAACGACTGCATCCGGTTGATCGCCGCCTGCACCTCGTCGCTGAAATCCTGCACGCCGATGGATACGCGGTTGACGCCGGAGCGCACGAAGGCATCGACCTGCTCCACAGTCAGGCCGCGCGGATCGATCTCTACGGCGAACTCGGCGCCCTTCTGCAGGGGGAAGGCCGTCGTAAGCCGCTCGGCGAGAGCCTCGATGTCGGCGGCGTTCAGAATGTTCGGCGAACCGCCGCCCCAGTGCAGATGCGCGACGCGGTGGCTGTCGCCGAGCCGCTCCGCGACGTGGGCGATCTCGGCATGGAGCACCGGCAGGTAGTTGGCCACGGGCGAATAGCGCTGCACCGCCTTGGTCGTGCAGCCGCAAAACCAGCACAGCGTGTCGCAAAATGGGATATGGACATAGAGCGAGAGCTTCGAAGCGGCGGGCAGCGCGCTCAGCCACCCGGCGTAAACGGCGTGATCGACATCGGAGCGGAAATGCGCCGCAGTGGGATAGCTCGTGTAACGGGGCACGGGAGCCGCGTATTTGCGCAACGTTTCGGCGTCGATCACCGCCTCGCCTGCGCTTCTTCCCCCCTCGAAGCTTCCATCGCGCACTTCGCGGTGACTGTTCAGCATTATCTGGTCTTCCCCTGCACTCTCGATACGCTCTGGGATCGTCTTGCGCAACCCGCGCCGGTATTAAAACGTTTTGCCCTACATCTTTATTGCATTCTCAGGATGCTACGAGTTTACCCGTGTTATCAAAGATGGCGGCAAAATGGTTAACGATCCGGGTACACTATTACGCGCATAATATAGGCAACAATACGATCTCGCCTAGACCCGTGTCACGATATAAGGAGGGAATTCCCTAATCTTTGAGGCAGATCAAGGACGCGCGTCACTGGTCGGTGTGCTGGTGTGCGCTGCCCCTATGTTTTGCTTGGGAATTCTCTTCGGCCAGGGCGATTTATGCGCGGCTGATGCTCTTTGGCATCATCTGTCGGCTGCATCCGTTGGCTGGGGGCGGAACCGGGGCGCACCCTTCGGAAACTTCAGTTTTTTCGATTTTCACGGCAAAGGATGATCCTGACGGGGAATTGCCGATGGATCACAGCGGATTCATCTGGCTGAAGTTGTCTTCGGACGGACACTCAGGATCGGAGCGCCAGGCCGCTTGCATAGCGCCGCCAGTTTTCCTGGTAGCGCAACGCGGGCTGCTTAAGCCCCTCCGCCGCCGCCTCGTCGAGCTGACGGATCACCCGGCCGGGCGCGCCCATCACCAGGGAATTGTCGGGGATCTCCTTCCCCTCCGGCACGAGCGCATGCGCGCCGATGAGGCAGTTCCGCCCGATACGCGCGCCATTGAGAATGATCGCGCCGATCCCGATCAGGCTGTTTTCGCCGATGGTGCAGCCATGCAGCGTTGCGCCATGCCCCACCGTGCACCCCGCACAGAGAGTGAGCGGAAAGCCCATGTCGGTGTGCAGCACAGAGTGATCCTGCACATTGCCGCCCGCCCCGATGTGGATCAGCTCGTTGTCCCCGCGCAGCACCGAGCCGAACCAGACGCTGGCGTCCTCATCGAGCCGGACACGGCCGATCAGGATGGCATCGGGCGCCACCCACGACTGCTCATGCGTGGTCGGCGCAATTCCATCAAGTTCGTAGAGCGGCATGTTCGTTCCTGCTTCAGGGGGCCGATCCGGCCTCTTACAAATATCCCGAGTGGGCAAACCGACCAGTTTCTGCCGGCAATACAAAGTCACATTCCTTTGTTCCGCCGGGCGCCATTCCTCTGCCCCGGCCATGCGTATACAACAAGCCGCCGCGCAGAAGCTGCTGTCAAGGCCGCGAAGCGCCCCGAAGGGGCTTGGCCTTGATGGCGGCTGAGCACGGCGGCAGATTTGGGCGCGACGAGGCAGCGCTGGCCAAGCTTTATCCACTCGAAATTCAAGATAGCCCAGATTCGCCGCCGGATTTCCGCGGTCCGGCCCCGTCACCCCACGTCGCGGAAGCGCTCCGCGGTCTGCAAATCGACCGACACGAGCTGGCTGATGCCCTTCTCCTGCTGGGTCACGCCGAACAGGCGGTCCATTGCCGCCATAGTGATCGGGTTGTGCGTGATCACCAGGAAGCGCGTGTCGGTGTTGCGCCCGATATCCTCCAGCATGGCACAGAAACGGTGCACATTGGAGTCGTCCAAAGGCGCGTCCACCTCGTCGAGCACGCAGATCGGCGACGGATTCGTCAAAAACACGGCGAAAATCAGCGCCAAAGCGGTCAGCGCCTTTTCGCCGCCGGAGAGAAGCGTCAGAACCTGCGGTTTCTTGCCCGGCGGCCGGGCCAGGATCTCCAGCCCCGACTCCAGCGGATCGTCCGACTCGACGAGCTGCAGCTCCGCCTCGCCGCCGCCGAACAACACCTTGAACAGCCTCTGGAAATGACCGTTCACCGTGTCGAACGCCTCCGTCAGGCGCTTGCGCCCTTCCTTGTTGAGATTGGCGATGCCGGTGCGCAGTTTGGCGATGGCTTCTTCGAGATCGGTGCGCTCCTGCTCCATGGAGTCGAATTCGGCGCCCATGGCCTGCGCCTCTTCCTCGGCGCGCAGATTGACGCCGCCGAGGCGCTCGCGGTCGGCCTTCAGCTTGACGATGGTCTGCTCCACCGCCGCGAGGGAGGGGAGGGGCTTGCCCGGCGCGAGCTCAGCGATGGCAAGGCATTCCTCGGCCGAACATTCCAGCGTGTCGCGGATCGCCTGCGCGAGGTCGCGGCGCTTCTCGCGGGCGGACTCGAGGCGCGCCTCGATGCGGGCGCGTTCCTCGCGGGCGCGGACGAGTTGGCTCTGCGCCTCGCGAAGCGCGCGGTCCTGGTCGCGAACCGTGTTCTCGGCTTCGGCCAGAGCCTCGGCCGCCTCGCGCCGTCCGGCCTCGGCGTCGCTCAGGGCGTTGAGGAGTTTCTGGCGGCGCGCCTCGATCTCGACGGGCAGTTCGGCCAGCTCGGCGAGTTCCTCGCGCACCTCGTTCATGCGCTCATCCAGCGCGGCGATCTGGCGACCGGCGCTGCCGTCACGATTCAGCCAGCGCTGGCGTTCGGCGGAAATGGCCTCCAGGCGGCTCGCCCGCGCGCGCGCCTCCCGGTCCAGCCCGTCAGCCTGCGACTTGACGGCGGTGAAGCGGCTGCGCTTGGCCGCAGCGTCGGTCTGACAGGCGGCAAGGCGCGCTTCGAGTTCGGTGACCGGCGGCAAATCCTGGAGGGTGCGCTCGGCTTCGGTTTGATCGCGGACGGCCTCGTCGCGGGCCTCGGCGACGCGGCGCACGGCCTCGGAGGACGCGGCGGCTTTCGTCCGGTGCTCCTGCATGGCGCGCTCGGCCTTGGTCAGCCGGTCGCGCGTGGCGGCGAGTTCCGCCTGCAGGCGGCGGGACTGGTCGCGGAGATGCTTCTCTGCGGTCTGCGCCCTGGCGACGGCCTCGCTGGCCGTAGCCTGAGCTGTTTCCGCGGCGTCAGCCTCCTGGAGGACGGCGGCGACCTGCTCTTCCAACTCGTCGAGACGGTTGCGCTCGGCGAGGCGCTTGGCGGCTGCGGACGGCGCATCCCCAGCGGCGATCAGGCCGTCCCAGCGCCACAGATCGCCTTCGCGCGACACCAGCCGCTGGCCGGGCTTGAGGGAAGCCTGCAGCGCCGCCCCTTGCGCGCGATCGACGACGCCAATCTGGGCGAGACGCCGGGAAAGCTCATCCGCGCCGGTAACATGCCCGCTCAAAGGCTCGGCGCCGGCGGGCAGGGCAGGGTCCCCCTCGCCGGTCATGCGCGTCCAGCGCACCGGGGCGTTCTCGTCGAGACCGGCGTCGAGATCGTCGGCAAGCGCTGCGCCGAGCGCCACCTCGTAGCCGGGGGCGACTTTGATCGCGTCGATGACGGGGCGCCATTTCGCGGCGTCGGCGGGCTTCAGGAGCTTGATCAGCGTCGCCGCCTCGGTTTCGAGCTGGCGGGCCTTGAGTTTCGCCTGCGCTGCGGCGTCGCGAGTTTCCTTTTCGCGCGCGCGGGCCTCGGGCAGGGCGGCCTCGGCATCGAGCGTCTGCTGTTCGATATCCTCAAGCTGGGCAGCAAGCTCGAACGCGCGCTCATTCAGGGCATCGATCTCGGCCACAGCCTCGTCCGACACCGACAGCGCGGCCATCTGCCGTTCGAGTTCGCCGGCTTGCGCGGTGAGGCGTGTCACGCGCTCCCCGCATTCGTGAATGCGCGCAAGGCACTGCTGCCGCCGGGTGCGCGCCTCGGCGGCTTCCGTAGTCGCGGCCTGCAGCGCTTCCTCGGCGGCGGCGAGGTCGTCCGCAGCCTCGGCCACGGCTTCGGCCAGCACCTCGCGGGCGCTCGCATCGTCGCCGCCGCCGCCGCGAAGCTCGGCTTCCTCGTCGGCGAGTTTGGCCAGAAGCTCCTTCGCCTCGCCGATGGCGTCGGTCTCACGCTCGATATCGGTCTGAAGCTGCATCAGCCGCGTCTGTAATTCCGTCTGCCGCTCCTTGGCGCGGACTTCTTCGCGATCGAGCGTCTCGCGCTCCACGCCGAGCCGGTGCAGCACCGCGGCGCGGGTGGCCTCGGCCTGGCGAAGAGGCTGAATTTTGGCGGCGATTTCCGTCTGCACGCGCGTGGCGGCGGCCTCGGCCTGGGTCAACTGGCCGACGAGATGCGTCACCTCCAGAAGCGCGGCCTCCTCGGTTTTGACCTGCTCGGAGGCGGCCGTCCACATGAGGTGATGCTGTATGGCGTCGCACTGCCGCAATTCGACGGAGATTTCCTTGTAGCGCTGCGCCTGCCGCGCCTGCCGCCGCAGGTTCTGCAACTGCGAGCCGAGTTGGCCGAGCACGTCGCGCAGGCGTTCGAGATTGGCCTCCGCAGCTCTCAGCCGGAGTTCCGCCTCGTGGCGGCGGCCGTGGAGACCGGCGATACCGGCCGCGTCTTCGAGAATACGGCGGCGATCCTGCGGCTTGGCGCTGACGATCTGGCCGATCTGGCCCTGCTGTACCAGCGCCTGACTGCGCGCGCCCGTGGCTGCGTCGGCGAACAGGAGCTGGATGTCGCGGGCGCGGGCGTCCTTGCCGTTGACCTTGTAGATGGAGCCCGCCTCGCGCTGGATGCGGCGCGAGATTTCCAGCGTGTCGGCGTCGTTGAACTCGGCGGGCGCGCGGCGGGAGCGGTTGTCGAGGCTGATGGTCACTTCAGCCATGTTGCGCGCCGGGCGGTTGTCGGTTCCGGCGAAGATGACGTCATCCATCGCGCCGCCGCGCATGTTCTTGTAGGACGTCTCGCCCATGACCCAGCGCAGCGCTTCGAGCAGATTGGATTTGCCGCAGCCATTGGGGCCGACGACGCCCGTCAGACCGGGTTCGACGAGAAGCTCGGCCGGATCGACAAAGGACTTGAAGCCCAGAAGACGAAGGCGCGTGATCTGCACTGGCAATCCCTCATGGCTCGCGGCCCCGCGTCCGGCGGGGATTTCTCCGCAAACGGAAACACAGCGCCGGCCTTTTCTGTCAACCCTCGCGGGACACCAGCGTTAACGCAACTTACAGTTGAACGAAAGCACACTCCCCGGCAATGGCCGGGTTTACGCTGGCTCAGGCACGCGGAGATGCCGTTCGATCAGCTCCTGCATCTCCTTGAAACTCATGATGCCGCGCACTTTCTCGCCGTTGATGAAGAAGGTCGGAGTGCCCTGAACTCCAAGCTCCCGCCCCCGCTGCTTTACCCACGTTACCCCATCATTAGTTTTTTGATTCGCAAGGCAGGTGTCAAATGCTGCGCGGCTCATGCCGGTGTCTTGCACAACCTTGTAGATGGCGTCGGGGGTAACGTTGCGGTGGTTCCACCGGCCGGTCAGGTTCATGAATTTATCGTTGATACGAAAAAAGTCTTTTTCCGGCAGGCAGCGCGCGACCGCGGCGGCGGCGGCGGGCGATTTGCCGATGGGGAATTCGCGGTAGATGAAGAACACCTTGCCGGTGTCGATGTACTCCCGCTTGAAGCGCGGGAAGGCGGATTTATGGAAGACCCGGCAGATGGGACAGCCGAGCGAGCCGTATTCGATGACCGTGACGGGCGCGCCCGGACGGCCGAGCGTACGCTCGCCAAGCGGCCCGGCCTCGGCGAGCCGGTTGGGCTTGGTATCGGCGGCGTCCGCGCCCGCGCCCGTGTCGGAGATATCGAAGCCCTCGCTCACACCGATACTGCACCCTGCGAGCAGCGCCGCAGAGGTCAAAACCAGTCCGGCGAGGAGCGCCCGCCGGTCGAAGAGCTGTTCTGCCACGGTCGAAGTCCCCCCCAAATCCCTGCCTGCCGCTGCGGTGCTTGTCATAACCGATATGCCGGCGGGATACCACCTTCCACCGGGAATAGCTGCTGTCCTACTTCTTCGGTTCGAGCGCCGCGTCGAACGCTTCGATCGAGTTGCCGCTGGTGAGCTTCTTGCCGTTGATGAAGAAGGTCGGCGTGGCGTGGATGCCGAATTCCTTGTTGCCGCGCGCGCGCACCCATTCGATGTACTTCAGGAGCTTTTCGTCGGCGACGCACTGGTTGAAGCGCTCCTCGGTGAAGCCGACCTGACGGGCGAATTTCTGTAGTTCCGGCACCGGATTGTCCTTGAAGGCCCAGTCTTCCTGATGGCGGTAGAGCAGGTCGATGAACTCGAAATACTTTGCCTTGTCCACGCAGCGCGCCAGCATGAACG
The DNA here is from genome assembly GCA_050288485.1 of Rhodomicrobiaceae bacterium. Lineage (GTDB taxonomy): Bacteria > Pseudomonadota > Alphaproteobacteria > Rhizobiales > Rhodomicrobiaceae > JARRLC01. Next base: position 7,896 of record JBNKDX010000075.1, read on the forward strand.
CGGCAGCCGCCAAGTTGTCGAGCGGGAATTCGCGTAGGATATACTTGGCCTTACCGGTGTCGATGTATTTCGCCTTCAGCTTGGGAAATACAACCTCGTGGAAGGTGGCGCAGTGCGGGCAGGTCATCGAGGAATATTCGACGATGGTGTTCGGCGCGTCCGCCTTGCCCATCACATTGTCCGGGAGATCGCCCTGTTTCATGAACTCGGCCACGTCCACTTCGAGCTTCTCAGGCGCGGCGAGGACCTGCTGCCCC
>JBNKDX010000076.1:0-8114 GCA_050288485.1 Rhodomicrobiaceae bacterium
TAATCGAGGCCAGACGCGATGGAATGCACGCCAAGCGCGTCGCCCTTCTCGTCCTGAAGCACGTAAGTCATCATGCCATGGATCGTACCGGGCTTGCCGAGCGTCATCGTCGCAGCGTGCTGGCCGGGGTCGAAGCTCTTGCCCGAAGGTTCAACGCCCACAATCTTCACGGGATCGTTGAGGAAAGCGTGGAACAGCCCCATCGCATTCGAGCCGCCACCAACGCAAGCCACCAGATAATCCGGCAGGCGCTCTTCCTTCTCCATGATCTGCCTGCGGGCCTCTTTGCCGACGATGGACTGAAAATCGCGGATCATCATCGGATAGGGATGTGGGCCCACCACTGAGCCGATACCAAAGAATGTGTGCTGATGATCGGCCAAGAAAGCGCCAAACGCGCTGTCCACGGCGTCCTTGAGGCAGCGCCCGCCAGTTTCGACGGATACCACCGTGGCGCCGAGCATCTTCATGCGCAGCACGTTGGGGTGCTGCTTTTTCACGTCGATGGCGCCCATGTGGATCTCGCATTCGAGGCCCGTGATCGCCGCCGCCGTTGCCAGTGCCAGTGCCACGCCGTGCTGTCCAGCTCCGGTTTCGGCCAGCAGCTTTCTTTTTGCCCATGCGCTTTGCGAGCAGCGCTTCGCCGAGAGTGTGGTTGATCTTGTGCGCGCCGGTGTGATTCAGGTCTTCACGTTTGAGATAAATTTTCGCGCCGCCTAGCTGCTTCGTGAGGTGTTTGGCGAAGAAGAGCGGCGACGGGCGGCCCACATAGTCGGCGAGGAGATCTTCATATTCCCTGATGAATGCCGGATCGTTGCGCGCGGCTTCATAAGCCTGCGTCACTTCGTCAAGCACCGCCTTCAGTTGCGGGGGCACGAACTGGCCGCCGTAATTGCCGAAGAATCCTTCCGAGTTAGGGACGTTCTGGTAGTTTGTGGTTTCTGTCATGATTGGCCGGTGGGGTTGCTGTGGACGGTAAGAATGCGAAGTGGCGTCTGGGCATACGGGCTTCGCGAGATTGTATGCTAACCGATGCGCCGTTGTATGCAAGAGGTGCCGTGCTGATGTGCCGCAAACGACCTTAGCGCTACGGCCGGCAGCAGGGATGGTGCGCATTCACATTGTCCCTTCCGTCTGCATTAAGCGGAAATCGTCTCGTCGCGGGCTGTAGCCATCCTTCTGGACGCGCGACGATGAAGGAAGCACGCCTGTGATCGCAAATCCCGGCTTTTGTTCTCCGGCTTGGACCAGCGGCGAGGACCACCCAAGCGCGGCTCGCCACGTCACCACACTCCATCCCGCGCGCTGGCCGCCGGGCATGCACACCCGAGTGTGTCCTGTGGGGCGATACATGCATCAGTGGCGCTGACTGCGAGCGACCGTTATTCGGGGTATAGCGATCCTGTCTTGAACACCACGCGAGGGGCCGTTGGAGCGGAGTGAACACAGCGTCACGCCTCGGGAGGCAATGCAGCGAAAGGATCGTGGGCGGCTATTCCGAGGCGGCCGATCTCGTCCGTATTGTGCGTCAGCAGGATGAGCCCGTGCCGCACCGCGGTAGCCGCAATGATTATGTCCGGCAGGCAGGCCGGCTGGCGGTACGCGCGTTCGCTCAACAAAGCGATGTGGCACGCCGTTTCGGTGTCGACGAGCAGCACACGTTCGTCGAATTCGCTCAGGATCGCCGAAACGAGGCCCGCGAGTTCATCTGCACGCTCGGCCTTCCGGGCGGCGGCGCCGCAAGCTCCAGGGGCGGCGCGCTTCACGCCTCCCTCCCATTTTCCGCCGCCCAGTCAAAGAAACGATAACCAATAATTGAGACAATTCACGAACACCGCGGGCCGCGGGACTTGTGGCCGGCCTCGTGCCGCTTGCACGCTCCACAACGTTCCGGCGCCTCAAGCGTCAGGCTGGGAACGGGCGGATGCAGCGCATTTTACAGCCGGTGCCCAAGGAACTCGCAGGCTTGGGGTACACGAACCTGTCGCTTGTCAGCGAGACCGAGGCTTTTCTCCTCTATCGCGGGCTTGCGGCCGGCCGTGAGCCTGTCCTGATCAAGGTTCCGGCGTCCGAGCTGCCATCAGCGTCACTCCTTCGCCAACTCGAACATGAACTCGAAGTTGCGCGCGAACTGAACCCGGAATTCGTCGTGAGGCCGCTCAGAATCGAGCGGAGCGCGGAGCGGACGGCGCTGATATTGGAGGATTGCCCCTATCCGTCTTTTACGGCGTTGCTGAAAGCGCAGCTGGGGGTGGAGCCTTTCCTGCGCGCCGCCGCCGGCATCAGCGAAGCGTTGGCTGAAATCCACGCCCAGGGGGTGGTGCACAAGGACATCAAACCGCCAAACATTTTCGCGACGGCCACCGGCAAGGCCAAACTCACCGGCTTCGGCGTCGCCTCGAAGCTGCCCCGGGAACGCCAGTCCGCCAATCCTCCGGACGCGATCGCCGGAACGCTGGCCTACATGGCGCCCGAGCAGACCGGCCGAATGAACCGCTCGGTCGACTCCCGTAGCGACCTCTACGCGCTGGGGGTGACGTTCTACCAGATGCTGACCGGCCAGCTTCCATTCACCGCATCCGACCCCATGGAGTGGGTCCATTGCCACATCGCGCTTCAACCTGCGCCGCCCGCCGAGCGCGCTGCGGGGATCCCCTGGCCGCTGTCGGACATCATCGTGAAGCTCATGGCCAAGACGGCGGAGGATCGCTATCAGACCGCCGAGGGACTGAAGGCCGACCTGGAACATTGCCTTGAGGAATGGCGCGCTCACGGGCGCATATGGGGATTTTCATTGGGCACGCAGGATATCCCCGACCGCCTGCTGATCCCTGAGAAGCTCTACGGGCGCGAACGGGAAGCCGCCACGCTGCTCGCCGCATTCGACCGGGTGGTGTCCAGCGGCAAGGCGGAACTCGTGCTCGTCTCGGGCTATTCGGGCGTCGGCAAGTCCGCGCTGGTGAACGAACTCCACAAGGCGCTCGTCCCGAAGCGCGGGCTTTTCTCCTCAGGCAAGTTTGACCAGTCCAAGCGCGGCATTCCCTATTCTACTTTGGTGCCAGCTTCCGAGAAGCTCATCCGTCCGCTCTTGGGCAAGAGCGAAGCCGAGCTTGAGAACTGGCGCCGGGAACTCCAGGAGGCGCTGCAACCGAATGGCCAGCTCATGGTGGCGTCCCTCGGCTGAAGCTCATCATCGGAGAGCAGTCGACAGTTCCCAGACTGGAGCCGCAGCAGGCCAAGGCGCGTTTCCAGCTTGCTTTCCGCCGCTTCATCGGAGTGTTTGCGCGAGCCGAGCATCCGCTTGCTCTGTTCCTTGACGACTTGCAGTGGCTCGATGCGGCAACGCTCGACGTGATGGAGGATCTGTTAACCCAGGAAGACGTGCGGCATCTGCTGCTGATCGGTGCCTACCGCGACAATGAAGTGGACGCCACGCACCCGCTCATGCGCAAGCTCGATGCGATCCGGAAGGCGGGCGCGGCCGTGCAGGATATTAAGCTTGCGCCGCTCGGCCTCGACGATCTGACGGCGCTGATCGCGGACTCCTTGCACTGCAAGCCTGAGCGCGGCTGTTCCCTCGCGCAACTCGTGTATGGAAAGACGGCAGGCAATCCTTTTTTTACCATTCAGTTTTTGACAGCGCTGGCTGATGAGGGGCTGCTCGCCTTCGATCGCGGCGCGCGCCGGTGGTCCTGGAATCTGGACCGCATTCAGGCCAAGGGGTACACCGATAATGTGGCGGACCTCATGGCGGGGAAGCTGACCCGCCTGCCGCCTGAAACGCAGGAAGCCTTGCAGCAGCTTGCCTGCCTCGGGAACAGCGCCCCCATCCACACGCTTTCACTCGTGCTGGGTACCCCGGAGACTGAAGTCCACGCGACTTTGCAGGAGGCCGTCCGCCAGGAGTTCGTCGAGCACGTCGACGGCACCTACAGGTTCGTTCACGACCGCGTGCAGGAGGCAACCTATTCGCTCATCCCGGAGGCGTCCCGCGCCGAGGCCCATCTGAGGATCGGCAGGCTGCTCGTGGCGGAGACGCCCCGGGAGAAGCGTGAGGAGGCGATCTTCGAGATCGTGAGCCAGCTCAACCGGGGCAGCGCGTTGATGACCCGGCAAGAGGAGCGGAACGAACTCGCCGGGTTCAACCTGATCGCGGGCAGGCGCGCCAAGGGGGCCACCGCCTACGCCTCGGCACTCACCTATTTCGTCGCCGGTGCGAACCTCCTGCAGGACGACGCCTGGGAGCGCCAGCATGAGCTGATCTTCGCGCTGGAGCTGAACCGCGCCGAATGCGAATACCTGACGGGCGAGTTGGCCGGAGCCGAGCAGCGGCTCAATACGCTGGCGGGCGCGACGGAGAGCGTCGCAGAGCTTGCCGCCGTCGCGGTTCTGCGCATCAACCTCTACATGACGCTGAATCAAGCCGACCGCGCCGTCGAGGTTGGCCTCCAATATCTCCAGCGCATCGGCGTCCAGTGGTCGCCCCGGCCAACCAACGAGGAAGTTGAGCTGGAGTTTCAGCGGCTGTGGCGGCGGCTGGAAAACCGCTCGATCGAAGAGATCGCCGACCTGCCGTTGATGAGCGGCGCCGAGGCCCGCGCCACCATGGACGTTCTCACGACGCTGATGCCGCCTGCCTTGTTTGCAGACAGAAATCTGCAGGCTCTCCTCATCGCCCATATCGCGAACTTCAGCCTGGAGCATGGTAACAGCGACGGGTCGTGCTTCGCCTATGTCTGGCTCGGCATGCTCCTGGGACCGCAGTTTGGCGACTACCAGGCGGGGTTCCGCTTCGGCCAGCTCAGCGTCGATCTGATAGAGAAACGCGGATTGCCCGGCTTCAAGGCTCGCGTCTATCTGGGCTTCGGGCACGTCATTCCCTGGACACGCCATGTGCGCACGGGCATATCCCTTGTGCGAACCGCCTTCGACACGGCGCAGGAAACCGGCGACCTGAGCTTTGCCACCATTTCCTATGCTGCGCTGATCACGCACCTTCTGGCCAGCGGGGAACCCCTCGGCGAGGTGCAGCACGAAGCCGAAACCGCGCTCGGATTCGCGCAGAAGGCGCGGTTCGGTCTCATCACCGATATGATCATGGGACAGCTCGGGCTGATCCGTACGCTTCGCGGCCTCACACCGCAGTTCGGCAGCTTCACCGATGCCGGGTTTGACGAGAGCGCGTTCGAGGAGCACCTCAAGGGCAACCCGCGTCTGGCATACTCCGGCTGGCGGTATTGGATACGCAAGCTGCAAGCGCGCTGCTACGCGGACGACTATGCCTCCGCCATCGCGGCGGCGGAGGAGGCGCAGCAGCTTCTCTCGCCCTCGTTTCTCGCCTATTTCGAGATCGCGGAGTACCATTTTCACGCAGCGCTGGCCCGGGCGGCGTACCTCGATACGGTACCAGCCGGGGAGCGTCCTTCGCACTGGGAGGCGCTGGTGGCGCACCACCGGCAACTCGAACTGTGGGCGCACAACTGTCCTGAGAACTTTGAGAACCGCGCCGCCCTGGTAAGCGCTGAAATCGCCCGCATCGACGGGCGGCAGATGGACGCGATGCGCCTGTACGAGAAGGCCGTCGCGTCGGCCCGTACCAACGGGTTCGTTCACAATGAAGCGGTCGCTCACGAGGTGGCGGGACGCTTCTACCTTGGCAGCGGCCTCGAAACGGCTGGCCTTGCCCATCTGCGCCAGTCTCGCGCCTGCTACGCCCTTTGGGGGGCCGATGGCAAGACGAAGCAGCTCGACCGGCGCTATCCGCAGCTTGCGGCGCAGGAAGCCCCTGTCGCGGCGGCGAGCGGCGCTCCCGGCGTTCCGCAACTGGACGCCGCGACGGTGGCCAAAGCCTCGCAGGCCGTGTCGGGGGAAATCGAACTGCCGAAGCTGATCGAAGCGCTGATGACGATCGCGCTGGAGAATGCGGGGGCGGACCGCGGTCTGCTGATCCTGCCGCGCGACACGGGTTTCGAGGTGGAGGTCGAGGCCAAAGCCACGAGTGCGGGTATCGATGTCAGGCTGATCCGCTCCGCCATCGCGGGGAGCGGGTGCGCCGAGCCCATCGTCAATTATGTGATCCGCACTCAGAAGAGTGTCATCGTCGATGATATGTCGCGTCCCGGCGTGATCTTCGAGGACGTCCATCTGCCATGCGGTCCGGCGCGGTCGGTGTTCTGCCTTCCGTTGCTGAGACAAGGCAAACTGGCCGGGGCGCTGTATCTCGAAAACACCCAGGCGACCCACGCTTTCACACCAGACAGGATCGCGGTGCTGGACGTGCTGGCGGCGCAGGCGGCGATCTCGCTGGAAAACGCCCGTCTCTACGGTGATCTGAGGGAAAGCGAGGCAAAGTACCGCCGCATCGTGGACACGGCAACGGAAGGGATCTGGGTCATCGGAGCCGGCCTCAGGACTGCTTTTGTAAACGTGAGGATGGCCGAAATGCTTGGTTATTCGAGCGAAGAGATGATCGGCCGGCCGTTGACTGATTTCATGTATGAAGAAGACCTGCCCGATCACCTGCGGCGCATGGAGGCCCGGCAACAGGGACTGGCGGAAAATTATGAACGCCGGTTTTGCCGCAAGGACGGGCGGACGGTGTGGGGCCTAGTTTCCGCGGCCCCCATCCTTGATGAAGGGCGCCGGTTTCAGGGCAGCCTGGCGATGGTCACCGACATAACCCAACGCAAGCAGGCAGAAGAGGCGCTGCGGCATTCAAACCGCGAACTGCGCGCCATCACCGAATGCAATGAGGCGCTCATCAGGGCTGACGACGAGCAGACGCTGCTCGACAGCATCTGCCATATCATTTGCGACAAGGCCGGCTACCGCATGGCGTTCGTCGCCTATGTGGAGCACGACGAGGCAAAGACTGTGCGTCCCGTCGCCTCGGCCGGGGTTGAAGAAGGGTATCTCAGCGGCGCCAGCCTGACCTGGGCCGATACCGAGCGCGGGCGGGGGCCCGCCGGAGTGGCCATTCGCAGCGGCCGAACGGCCTGCATTCAGGATTTCGCCTCCGACCCTTCCGGCACCCCATGGCGAGAGAACGCCTTGAAGCGGGGCTATCGTTCCGTCATAGCGCTCCCCCTCATAGACGACAACGCCCATGTCTTCGGCATTCTCGGCATCTATTCCACGGCGGCCCACGCCTTCACGGAGAGTGAGATGCGTCTCATGGAGGAACTGGCTGGCAATCTGGCCTATGGCATTACCGCCTTGCGCACGCGCAACGAACGTGAGCGGGTCACCGGGGAACTCCGCCAGCACAAGGACCACCTCGAAACCGTCGTCCAGCAGCGCACCGCCGAACTCCTCGCGGCCCGCGACGCGGCGGAGGCCGCCAACAAGGCCAAGTCCATCTTCCTCGCCAATATGAGCCACGAGCTGCGCACCCCCCTGAATGCCATCCTCGGCTTTTCCAGCCTGATGCGCCGCGAGCCGGACGCCAGCGCGGGCCAGCGCGACAAGCTCGACATCATCAACCGCAGCGGCGAGCATCTCCTCACGCTGATCAACGACGTGCTGGAAATGGCCAAGATCGAGGCCGGGCGGGTGCAGCTCGAGGTTGTACCGTTCGACGTCGGCGGCATGGTGCGCGACGTCGCCGACATGATGCGGCTGCGCGCCGAAGAAAAGGGGCTGCGGCTGATCCTGGACCAGTCCTCGAAGTTTCCCCGCTACATCAAGGGGGATGAGGCGCGGCTGCGCCAGATCCTGGTGAATCTGGTCGGCAACGCGGTGAAGTTCACCACCGAGGGCGGCGTGACCATCCGCCTCGGCGTGAAGGAGAACGCCCGTCTGCATCTCATGATCGAGGTCGAGGACACCGGACCCGGCATCAACAGGCAAGATCAGAAACGCCTCTTCCAGCCCTTCGTGCAACTGGCGAGAGCGGATGCGCAGAAGGGCACCGGGCTGGGGCTGGCCATCACCCGCCATTTCGTCGAGCTGATGGATGGCACGATCAGTGTCGAGAGCACGCCGGGGGAGGGCTCCATTTTCCGCGTCGATCTGCCTCTGGAACTGCCCGCGGAAAGCGAAATCGCCACCGGGCGGAAGGAGGAGGAGCCGGCGGGCGAGGTCTGCGGGCTGGCGCCTGGACAGCCGGCCTGGCG
>JBNKDX010000077.1:0-8074 GCA_050288485.1 Rhodomicrobiaceae bacterium
CGTGCGCGGCGCGCCCTGCCGGTCCAGGTAGTCCGGCGAGGCGCAGATTACGCGGCGACAGGCGGCGAGCTTGCGGGCGACGAGGCTGGAATCGGTCAGTTCGCCGATGCGGATGGCCAGATCGATGCCTTCGCCGACGATATCGATGAAGGCGTCCGTCAACTGGATTTCGATGGCGAGGTCAGGATACTGCCCCATGAAGGCGGTCAGATGAGGCGCGATATGCAGCCGCGCGAAACTCGTCGGGGCCGTGACGCGCAGCGTGCCGCTTGCGCGCTCGTTGAGCTGCGAGACGAAGGCCTCGGCCTCGTCGATGTCGGAGAGGATGCCGACGACGCGGTCGTAGAAACCCTGACCCGTCTCGGTGAGCTTGAGCTGCCGCGTCGTGCGCTGGAAAAGGCGGGCGCCGAGCCGCACTTCCATGTGGCTGATGCGCTTGCTGACGACAGCGGGGGACAACCCCATATCACGGCCTGCGGCGGACATGTTGCCAGCGGCGGCGACGCGAACGAAAATTTCGAGATCCGTGATCGGAGTAACAGGCACGCGAGAGCCTTCTCTATTTCAGCCGGAGGTGATTTGCGGTGTACGTAATAGAAGATAGTGTTAGATTACTCACCGCGGTGTCAATGGCGCATTCGTGCCCTTTGTCACACATTTTGCGTGAGAGATGTGTCAGCATTTTAACCGGTCCGACGAACTTTCACCACAACAGCAACGATTATGGAAGGAAACATGTCCATCGCCCTTCCCGCCCCCAGAGCGGATACCCTTCGCAAGCGCGGTGTGGTCGTCAACGCCTTGAGAAAGCTGGTCGATCCGAACGCCGTGGTCGCAGACGAGGCCGGTCGGCGCGCCTTCGAAACCGACGCGCTGACCGCATATAAGAGGCTGCCGCTCGCTGTCGTCCTGCCCTCGTCCACCGAGGAAGTGAGCCGCGTGCTGAAGTACTGCCACGGGGCCGGTATCCGCGTCGTAGCCCGCGGCGCGGGGACGTCGCTGTCCGGGGGCGCCCTGCCGCTGGAGGATGCCATCGTCCTCTCCCTTTCGCGGATGAACCGCATCATGGAGATCAATTTTGACAGCCGGTATATCCGCGTCGAAGCGGGGATAACGAATCTCGCTGTCTCCGACGCTGTCGCTTCGTCCGGGTTCTTCTACGCCCCGGACCCGTCGAGCCAGCTCGCCTGCACGGTGGGCGGCAATATCGCCATGAACGCGGGCGGAGCGCACTGCCTGAAATACGGCGTGACCACGAACAACGTCCTCGGGCTTAAGATGGTCTTAATGAATGGCGACATCGTGGAATTTGGCGGGCCGAATCTTGACGCCGGCGGTTACGATTTTCTCGCGCTCGTCACCGGGTCGGAAGGCCAGTTCGGCGTCGTCACCGAGGCGACTTTGCGGATACTCCGCCGGGCGGAGGGCGCGCGGCCGGCGATGATCGGCTTCGCCTCCGCCGAGGCGGCGGGCGCCTGCGTCGCTGCCATCATCGGGCGCGGCATCGTGCCGGTGGCGATCGAGTTCATGGACAAGCTCGCGATCAAGGTCTGCGAGGAGTTCGCTCATGCGGGCTATCCGCTGGATGCCGAGGCGCTCCTGGTCGTCGAGGTGGAAGGATCGGAGGAGGAAATCGGCGCGCTCCTGCAGCGGATCAGCGAGATCGCCAGCGAATTCACGCCCACCGTGATACGCGTTAGCGAGAGCGAAGAAGAATCGGCGCGCATCTGGAAAGGCCGTAAAGCGGCGTTCGGCGCCATCGGACGCATTGCTGATTATCTGTGCATGGACGGTGTGATCCCGCTGGCCAGACTGCCGCAGGCGCTGCAGTCCGTCTCCGGCATCTGCCGCCGCCACGGCCTCGGCGTCGCCAACATCTTCCACGCCGGGGACGGCAATCTGCACCCGCTCATTCTCTACAACGCCAACGACCCGAACGAGAAGGCGCGCGCCGAGCTGTGCGGCGAGGAAATCCTGAGGCTGTGCGTCAAGCTCGGCGGCTGCCTGACGGGCGAGCACGGCGTGGGCGTGGAGAAGCGCGAACTTATGAACGACCAGTACAACGAGGTGGACATCGCCCAGCAGATGCGCGTAAAGACCGTATTCGATCCGGACTGGCTGCTCAATCCGGGCAAGGTCTTCCCGCTGAAAGCTCAGGAACCGTTTCTGGCCCGTGTACCCTAGCGAAACCTATCTGCCGAGCAATGAGAACGATCTGGCCGGGCTGATCGCGCAGGCAGCGTCGCAAGGCCTGGCGCTGGACGTGTGCGGGAACCGCACGAAGAGCGCCGTCGGCAGGCCGCCTGAGGTGACCGGCACGCCGCATGAGGGATATGCGCGCGTCTCGATGCAGCAGATGACCGGGATTACGCTCTACGAACCGGCGGAACTGGTGATCTCCGCGCGCGCCGGAACGCCGCTCGACGAGATCGAAGCGCAGCTTGCCGCCAACGGCCAGGAACTCGCCTTCGAGCCGTGCCGCCTCGACCGCCTGCTCGGCGAAGAGGACGGCGCGACCGCGACGCTGGGCGGCGTCATCGCCACCAACGCTTCCGGCCCGCGGCGTATTCTACGCGGCGCGGCGCGCGACCATGTCATCGGCATGCGCTGCGTCAACGGGCTGGGCGAGGCAGTCAAGTCCGGCGGGCGGGTGATGAAGAACGTCACCGGCTACGATCTGGCGCGGGGCCTGACGGGCTCCTGGGGTACGCTGGCCGCGATGACCGAAATCACGCTCAGGGTAGCGCCGCGCGCCGAAGAAACCCGGACGCTCCTGTTCACGGGGCTGTCCGACGAGGCGGCCGTCGCCGCGCTGTCTGCGGCGGCGGGGAGTCCCTTCGAGGTGTCCGGCTCGGTGCACCTGCAGCAGCCGCTCGCGGAGCGGCTCAGCATCCCGGATGTTTCGAATCTCAAACAGTCCGTCACGGCGCTGCGGCTGGAGAATTTCGCGGCTTCCGTGGAATACCGCACCGGCCGCCTTCACAGCATGCTGAGCCCGTTCGGAACCCTGTACGAGCTGGAGGACGACCGTTCGCGCGCGTTCTGGGAGGACATCCGCAACCTCACCTTCGCCACGGGCAGCGACCTGCCCTTGTGGCGCATCAGCGCGGCGCCGCATCAGGCGGCGCGGCTCATGCGGGCGCTGGGCACGCAGATCGAGTGCAACGCGGCCTACGAATGGTCGGGCGGCCTGATCTGGGCGGAGGTCGGGCCAGCAACGGATGCGAGCGCGACCGTGCTGCGCCGCATCATCGCCGAATTCCACGCCGACGCGACGCTGATCCGCGCCAGCGAAGCCACGAGGGCGTCGGTCGATGTCTTCCATCCGTTGCCGGAGGCGAACATGGCGCTCATTCGGCGGCTCAAGGAGGCGTTCGACCCGCACCGCATTTTGAATCCCGGCCGGATGTATCCAGGCGTTTAGAACGGGCGCGCCGGAGAGGAGGCCGACAGCCATGGAAACGCATTTCTCGCCGCAGCAGCTTGCCGATCCGGTGCTTGCCGAGGCGGAGGCCATTCTCCGCCGCTGCGTGCATTGCGGCCTGTGCACCGCCACCTGCCCCACCTACGTCCTTCTCGGCGACGAGCGCGACAGCCCGCGCGGCCGCATCTATCTCATCAAGGACATGCTGGAAAGCGGGCGCAGGCCCACCGCGGAGGTGCGCCGGCATCTCGACCGCTGCCTGTCCTGCCTGTCCTGCATGACGACCTGCCCGAGCGGCGTGGACTACATGCATCTCATCGACCACGCCCGCGCCTATGTCGAGAAGACCGCGCGGCGGCCCCTGAAGGAACGGTTCGCACGGCGGCTTCTGCGCCGCGTGGCGCCTCATCCCCGGCGTTTCCGTTTTGCGCTGCGGTTGGCGCTGCTGGGCAAGCCGTTCGGCGGTCTCCTGCGCACGCTCCGGCTGAAAGAGCTGGCGGCGATGATCCGCATGGCGCCGGGCAGGTTCCCCAAGGCGGCGAAAGCCCGGCGAGGCGATGCTGCGGGCGCCGCAATGCCTGCGATCGCCGCGCGCGGCTCGGCGCAGGGCCGCGTGATCCTGCATGCCGGATGCGCTCAGGCGGTCTTGCGGCCGCAGATCAACGAAGCGGCGATCCGGCTCCTGTCGTCGCAGGGCGTCGAGGTCGTGGTTCCGGAGGGACAGGGCTGCTGCGGCGCGCTCACCCATCATCTGGGCCAGGAGGAGGAGGCGCTGGCCTTCGCCCGCCAGAATATCGAGGTGTGGGAGCAGGTTATCGCCGGGGGGGCGGTTGCGGCCATCCTGGTCACGGCGTCGGGCTGCGGCACGGCGGTGAAGGATTACGGACACATGCTGGCCCACGATCCGGATTTCGCCGCGCGCGCAAAGCGCATCAGCGCGCTGGCCAAGGATGTCGCCGAATTTCTCGCCGACGGCATCGACCTCAGCGGACCGGAGGGGTGGTCAGATATCCGCGTTGCGTATCACTCCGCCTGCTCCATGCAGCATGGCCAGGGCGTCAACGACGAGCCGCGGCGCCTGTTGCGCGAAGCCGGTTTCACCGTCGTCGAAATCCCCGAGGGGCACATCTGCTGCGGCTCGGCGGGCGCCTACAACATTCTGCAGCCGGAGATCGCCGGGGAACTGCGGGAGCGCAAGCTGGCCAATATCCGCTCGGTGAAGGCGGACTGCGTGGCGACGGGAAATATCGGCTGTCTCACCCACCTCTCCGGTCCGGGCGCGCCGCCCATCGTCCATACGGTCGAGTTGCTGAACTGGGCGTATGGCGGGGCCTGTCCGGCCGAGATCGCGCATCTGGCCGGGCGCGTGCGGCTGCTGCACGCCTCGTTCGCCAGGCAGCCGATGGTCGCCACACGATAGGGAGGCGCGCCGTTATCCGCGGGCGAAATAGCGCCGCAGGAAGCCCTCGTAGATCGCCGTCAATTCGTGGAGATGCGCCAGCGGCACCTGCTCGTCCACCTTGTGAATGGTCTTGTTGACGAGACCGAATTCCACCACCGGACAGATTCGGTTGATGAAGCGCGCGTCGGACGTGCCGCCGCTCGTGGACAGGTTCGGCGTCAGCCCGGTGACGTCATCGACCGCCTGCACCAGGATCTTCACCCAGGCGCCGGGCTGCGTCAGGAAGGCTTCGGACGAAGGTTCGAGCGTCAATTCGTGATGCAGGCTCGTGTTGTGCAGCACGGCATCGGTGAGCGCGGCGAGGCGGGCGCCGAGCGAGGCGCTCGTGTGCCGGTCGTTGAAGCGGATGTTGAAGAGCGCCGTCGCCTTCTCGGGGATCAGGTTCGTCGTCGGATTGCCGGTGTCGATGCTGGTCACTTCGAGATTGGAGGGCGCAAAATTCTCGGTGCCGTCGTCGAGCGGCTCGTCGAGAAAGCGCTTGAGCACAGCGACGAGGCCCGTGAGGGGATTGTTGGCGAGGTACGGATAGGCGACGTGGCCCTGTTCGCCGATGACCGTCAGCCGCCCGTTGAGACTTCCGCGCCGCCCGATCTTGATCGTCTCGCCGAGCATGGCGGGGCAGGTCGGCTCGCCCAGGATGCAGTGCTCCGGCAGCTCGTTCTCGCCGCGCATCCATTCGGCCACCTTGGCCGTGCCGTTGACCCCGGGGCCTTCCTCGTCGGCGGTGATGAGAAAGCTGATGGCGCCCGGCGGGGCGCCGCCACATTCGGAGAGGTAGTTCAGCGCCGCGGCCAGCATGGCGGCGATACCGCCTTTCATATCGACGGCGCCGCGGCCGTAGAGAACGCCGTCCTCGATTTCCGCCGCAAAGGGCGGATGCGTCCACGATGCCGCATCGCCCGGCGGTACGACGTCGATATGCCCGGCGAAGCAGAGATACGGCGAACCCTCCCCGATGCGGGCATAGAGATTGTCCACCTCGGGCACGCCCTCGGACCTGAACGGCAGGCGGTGACAGGCGAAGCCTGCCAGCGCCAGCACCGACTGGAGATAGTCGAGCGCGCCCGCCTGATTCGGCGTCACGCTGGGACACCTGATCAAAGCCTGGGCATGCGCCACGGGATCGGAGGGGCCTGCCATTCACCTGCTCATTCTGATTGCTGTGTAAGCACGATTTTCTGCCAGATCTTGCGGCTGAGGTTGGTCGTCAGTTCTTCGACATCGTTGACCGCGCTGATAACCGTCGCGTCGGGGTAATATTGGGCATAGAGCGCCGCCAGCTTGCCCGTCAATGACAGCATCTCCGTGCAATAGTCCAGATAGCGCAGCAACTGCCCCGGCGTCAGATCGCGCACCGGCGAGGACGAGGTTCGCTCCTTCCCCGTGATGACCGCAGGATCTTTCGTAAGCTGGTGCATGTCAATAACGTGGCTTACCGCACGCAGGCGGTAGAGACCGTCGAGCGCGCGGCGGCGCTTGTACCGGTATTCCAACTGCAGGAAGAACACGATGATAATTCCGCAGATCAGCATGATGTTCAGCGTGGCTTCCAGGCCCTGCGTGAGTTCGGATAGCCCGATATCGCCGCCCAGGAGCACGCGGTAAAAGCTGATCAGCCTGGCGAAACCGAAAGCCCCGGCCACGAGGACGAGGATGGAGAAGAAGCGTAAGCCCCAATGCCTGTGGCGCAGCGCCTGCGCCTCGCGCGCGGTGACGCGGGACAAGTCCAGAAGATGAGCGGCGGTGGCGGTCAGGCCGCGGGTGGGGAAGCGCTCGGCGACACGTTTGTGCAGCAGTCCAACCGTTCTGATGATCTCCCGCTCGTCGAGCGTCTGTAAATGCTTCATGCCCTCCCCTTCAATGCGGCAGGATTTCTCCCCGCAACCTGCCCGGATCACACGAGATCGAGCGCGTCGAGAAGCTGCGCGTTGATGCGGCGGTGGTCGAACTGGCTTTCGGCCAGTTCACGGCTTGCGCGCGCCATCGCGGGAATCAGGTCGGGGCGTAGAAGAAGGCGCGCCATCGCCAGGGCCAGCGCAGTTGGATCGCCCGCCGGAACCAGCAAGCCGTTGCCGGCCTCGCGCACGGCGGCGCGGCATCCCCGCGAAGTGGAGGTAATGACAGGCCGGCCCATGGCTATCGCCTCGACCAGCGACTTCGGGATGGCGTCGCCCCGCGCCGGCAGCACGATGGCGTGCGCACGCGCCATGTAGGGGCGCGGATCGGCCTGCGGCCCGAGATACTGCACCACGTCGCGATAGCGCTTCAGCTCCGAAATCGGGAAACCGTGAGGCCCCCGCACTTCCGGGCCGAGGATGAGACATTTGAAATGTCCCGATTTCGCGCGCAGCGCCCGCGCCGCCTCGCAGTAATCCTGCACGCCCAGACGGGTGTCGAGCGGCGCCGCGTAAAGGAAGATCACGCCGCGGTCGAGGGGAGCCAGCGGCGTAACGGGAAACAGCCGCAGATCGACGCCGCTGCCGTTTATCGGAAACTGGCGCAGCCGCGAGGACAGCACCTTATGACGTTGCAGAAGCTTGTGATTTTCTTCATTGAGGAAGACGGCGGTGTCGCACAGCCGGAATGCCAGGCGCAACAGCGACTTCTGAAAACGGCGGCTGGCGACTGAGGCTTTCTCCGGCGCCTCGGCGAAACCGCGGCCCAACTCCCCGATGACCGCAACGATACGCGGCACGCCCGCCAACCGCGCCGCCAGCCCTGCGAGTGTCGCCGCCTTGGGCGAATAACCTGCGACGGCCGACGGTCTCAGGTCTTTGAAGGCGGTGGTCAGACGCATCACGGTTCGCTGATCGGCTATCGGCGAAAAGCCCTGGCGGAAGGCCGGCAGGTCGCAAAGCCGCGCCTGGATCCGTTGCAGCATCGCTTCCGAGTGGCGGTCGAAGCCTGGCGCGAAGCAGTAGACGCTGTGTCCCCGGCTCGAAATCTGCTGAATCATCGAGCCCGAAGTGACCGCAAGAGAGGCGCCGGACGGCGCGACGATGGCGACGCACCTGGCCTCGGATTGCACCGGCAGCACAGGGCCTGCGGCCTGTTGCCCGGCGGCATCCATGTGCGCACCCGCCCACGGTTCCCCCGGCCCCCCAGCGATCGTGCGGTACCCAGTCCCCATAGCCCCCCCTGCTTCAGCGTCGCTTGCGGTCCCCTCCGGGCGAAGGACCCGGACCGCG
>JBNKDX010000078.1:0-7975 GCA_050288485.1 Rhodomicrobiaceae bacterium
GACTGCTATGAAGACATGTTCCTGTTCGGCCGCTTGCTCCGGCGCACGCCGGTCTGCATCCAGCTCGACGAAGAGATCGAAAGCGCACGGCGCAATCTGGACAATCTGAGGCAGCAGCGAGAGGCCCTGACGAACAGCGCCAGCCGCCGCATGCGTCGCGACGATCTCATTGCCGAACTTGCGCGCCATGGCTGCGGGGATAACTACGCGCGCGAATATGATTCGCGACGCCGTCAGCAGTCCATTTTCTCACTGTGGGAGGATAACGAAAGTTCATTCGACCGCAACGAAGCGAATCCGCTGCCGGATCAATCCAACCTGCCTTTCGCCTCGTACCGCACCATGTGTGTGAGGTTGTGCGATGGCTACTACTTCCCGATCAGCTTTTCGACGCTGGAAAGCCGGTTCCGTGAAGACGAGATCAAGTGCAAGGAGCAGTGTGCGGCTCCTGCCGAGCTTTACGTCTACAGGAATCCGGGGGAAGAAGTCGAGAATATGGTGTCCCTCGACAGAAAACCTTATACAAGCCTGAACACGGCTTTCCTCAATCGTAAACATTTCATCAAGGGGTGTTCCTGTAAAGCGGAGGAATACTCGCCGCAGGACATCGCTCAGTCGGAACAGGCGATCGGCTTGCAGGCCAGTTCGGGGGCTGCGGGAACACCGTCTGCAGACAATGGCGGTTCAAACGGGGCCGAGGCCGGTCAGGGACCGGAGCCAGGGGTGCAGCATGACCGCGCGGAGCCGGAGCGATAAGCGTCATCCGCGCCATGGGACTGGAATTTGAGGCAAGTGCATCAATCTGACACAGCGGTCCGCCGCTAAAGCGCTAAACGCCATAACTAGAAATGCTTCATTCGCTGTAATATGGAATGCGGGGAATGGCAATGAGCGAGCTTAATTCAATCCTGCAACGGAACGCCGAGTGGGCGCGCGACAGGGTCGGCGGCGACCCGGAGTTTTTCGCGCGGCTGAGCACCGGGCAGGCGCCGAAACTGCTGTGGATCGGCTGCTCGGACAGCCGGGTGCCCGTCAGCGGCATCACGGGTCTGGCGCCGGGCGAGGTCTTCGTCCACCGCAATATCGCCAATCTGGTCAGTCCCGGCGACCTCAACAGCATGTCGGTCCTGCAATATGCGGTGGAGGAGCTGCGCGTGCAGCACGTCGTCGTTTGCGGCCACTATGGTTGTGGCGGCGTCAAGGCGGCGTTCAAAGGCGCCGCGCAGGGCCCGGTCGATTACTGGCTGGAGCCGGTCCGGCAGCTCGTGCGGGAGAAAAGCGATCATCTGGCTGCGCTCCCGGATGACAAAGAGCGCGTCAACTATCTTTGCGAAGAGAACGTGCGGGTGCAGCTTCGCGACATCGCCCGGTCGCCGGTCATGCGTGGCGCGCGCGAGCGAGGTCAGCGCGTATCGCTACACGGCTGGATCTACGCGCTCAGCGACGGCCGTCTGCGTGATCTCGAATACAACACGGCGGATATGACGGCTTAGGCCGCCTTCGCGAAGCCCCCGGTGGAAAACGCCGGGGACCTCAGGATGGTTGCTTGCCGCGGCGGCCCCCTTACCCCGCGCCCGGCGGCGCAGCCGAACCGTGTGAGGGGATTGGCGCAGGCCTCAAAGGCCGTGCATCGCCAGCACGTCCGCGAAGGCTTCCCGTACCTCGTTGTGGAAGCGCTCTTCGGAGAAGCGCTGCGCGTTGGCCCAGCACACCTCCGGCTCGATCACCGGGCGCCTGGACTCGAACTGCTCCACGGCCTCCTTGACCGCGTCGGCCGTCTGGCGGTGGAAGAGGATGCCGGTCGGCCCGCCATCCTCGCCCGCCTCGCGCACGATGTCGCGCGCGCCGCCCCGGCCGAAGGCGATGAGCGGCGTCCCGCAGGCCTGCGCTTCCGCCAGCGCAATGCCGAAATCCTCGCAGCCCGCGAACACCAGCGCCCGCGCATGTGCGACGGTCTTGACATAGGCGGCTCGCGGCAGATAGCCGGAAAACTCGACATTCGGGCGCGCCAGCGACCTTAGCCGCGCCGACTGCTGCCCCTCGCCGACCACCAGGAGACGCCGCGAGGGCATATTATTGAAGGCCTGGATCACCAGATCGGTGCGCTTGTACGGCGCCAGGAACGACGCGGTGATGTAATAGTCGTCCTTCTCCGCCGAAAACAGCATCTCGTCGAGCACCACCGGCGGGAAGACCACCCGTGCGTCCCGCCCGTAGACACGCCGGATGCGTGCGCGCACATAGCTCGAATTCGCCAGCATCAGGTCGGGGCCGTGGGCCGTGCGCACATCCCAGATGCGCAGGCGGTGCAGCATGCGCCGGAACAGCAGCCCGCGAGGGCCGAAGCCCATCTTGGCCTGTTCGAGATAGGAGAACTGCTCGTCCCAGGCATAGCGGATCGGGCTGTGCACATAGCACAGATGCGGCTGATCGGGCCGCGTGATCACGCCGCGCGCGAACGCCGCCGAGGAGGATATCACGGCGTCGAAGCCGGTGACGTCGAACTGCTCGATGAGGAACGGGCAGGCGGAGAACAGCGCCCGGTAATATTTCCTTACCCATGGCAGGCGGTTGGCGAAGGAGGTGTGGAATGCGACGCCGGGAAAGTACTTTTCCTTCACCTCGGGGGTAAGGAAATCGAACAGCGTAAAGACCTCGGCGCCCTCATGCATCCGGCACAGTTCCGCCAGCACCCGCTCGCCGCCGCGGAAGGACGGGCACCAGTCGTGGACGAGCGCCAGGGACATGCCGGCGCAGCCGAGCGTCCGCCCCTCCTCCTCCGCATTCTCAGCCGCTTCGCCGCCGCCGTCCTGGCGCGAAACCGGCTCCGCCATCTCGCTGCTTGAATCCGCCATCCGCTGCGCCCCGCCCGCGCGTCGCTCTCCTGCTTCCGCTTCGATTCCGCTGGTGATTACCGTGGCGCGCGTCCGCACGCCAGCGTTTTCGTAACTACGCGGGCAAACGCGTGGACGAATAAACCGAAAATAGGGGGTTTTGCTGTAGCGTCCGCGGCAATAACCCGCTGTGCGGGCAGACGAACGGACGGAAGGGAATTAACCGGTTCAGCACGCCAGAGGCTCGATCCTGAGAATGAGACTCGCTGTCATCATACCGACCTTCGGCCGCAAGGCCCTGCTCGACCGCGTGCTCACCTTCCTCGAAGGCCAGGAGCGGCTGCCGGACGAGGTCTTCGTCTCGGCGCCGGACGAGAGCCACGCCATCGTGCGGCAGTCTCCCGCGTTTCAGCTCACCTGGGTCTTCGGCGCCCGCGGCCTGTGCGCCCAGCGCAACCGCGCGCTCGCCGAGGCGCTTCCCCGCTCGGACATCATCACTTTCTTCGACGACGATTTCCTGCCCGCGTCCGATTACCTGAAGGGCGTCGAGGAGGTGTTCGCGCGCAATCCCGGCTGGGCCGTCGTACGTGGCGAGGTCATCCTGGATGGCGCCAATACGCCCGGCGTGCCGTTCGAGGAGGGCATAGCGGCGCTGGAAAGCGAAGCTGCCGCCCGCGTCGCGCACCCCATCGCCCCCGTCGTGGAAGACACGACCGGCGGCTATGGCTGCAACATGTCCATCCGCACGGCCTTCGTCGGGGACCTGCGCTTCGACGAGCGCCTGCCGCTCTATGGCTGGCAGGAGGACATCGACTTCACCAGCCAGTTGCGAAAGGCGGGCAACGTGGTGATGTTGAACACGCTTTACGGCGTGCATCTCGGCGCCAAGGCCGGACGGGTCAGCGGCGTGCGCTTCGGCTATTCTCAGGTCATCAACCCCGTTTACCTCGTGCGCAAGGGCACCGTGCCCCTGCGCTTCGCGCTCAACCTGATCTGGCGCAACATCGCAGCCAATCTCGTGAAGAGCCTCCGGCCCGAACCGCATATCGACCGGCGCGGACGCCTGAAAGGCAACCTCATCGCCGCCGCGCATCTCATGCGCGGCCGGATCGAGCCGGAATACATCCTTCAACTTCAGTGAAATTCAGCCTTGGAGCGGCCGTGTCATGAAAGCAGACCCCTTCAGTTACCGCGATGCGGCAGGATACGAGCCCGAAACCCTGTGCGCCCGACTGCAGCAGTGGGTGGCCGTCCGGGTCGTGCCCACCCTCCTTACCGCGCTCCTGCTTGCGGCGTTCCTGGCCCTGCTCAACGTCAATTCCGCCGCCGCCGCGAAAGCCGAGGATTACAAGCTCGGACCGGCGGACCAGGTCCGGCTGCTCGTTTACGAGTGGCGCGCGAATGTGGACACGGTCTTCGCGTGGTCGTCGCTCAACGCGGAATTCACAGTGGGCACGGCGGGCACGATCTCCCTGCCGATCCTCGGCGAGGTGGAGGCCGCGGGCAAGACGACCGCCGAGCTGGCGCAGGCCGTCGGCGAGCGGCTGAAGAGCACCATCGGCCTCGCGGTCGCGCCCAAAGTCGGCGTCGAGGTTGTGAAATACCGGCCATTCTACATCATGGGCGGCGTCAACAAGCCGGGCGCCTACCCCTATCGTCCTGGCCTGACCGTGCTGCAGGCGGTGAGCGTGGCCCACGGATTACTGGGCTCGGGCGAGAGCGGTCTGAGCGCGGGCCGCGAGGCCATTCAGGCCCGCGGGAAATTGCAGTTGAGCGCGGCGCAGATCGTGGCCCTCCTCGCCCGGAAGGCCCGGCTCAGCGCCGAACTGAAAAACGAGGAAAAGATCACGTTCCCGCCTCAGCTTGAAAAACGCAAGAAAGAGCCCGCCGTGGCGGTCGCCATGAAGCAGGAACAGACCATCTTCGACACGCGCCGCTCGGCGCTGAAGACCGAGATCGACGCGCTCGAACAACTGAAAGCTTTCCTCGAAAAGGAGGTCGTCTCCATCGAGGCCCAGATCAAGACGCAGACCGAGGAGCAGGACATCCTGAAGAAGGAACTCGCGAGCATCAGCGGGCTCGTCGCCAGGGGGCTCGCCCCTTCCACGCGCCAGCTCGAAATGCAGCGCGCCGTATCGCGCCTGGAGGGTGACCGCCTGCGCCTCGAATCGACGCTCCTGACCGCGAAGCAGGGCATCAGCCGCGCGGAGGTTTCGATCATCGAGGCTCGCAACAAGAGGGCGAACGATGTAGCCGCCGACCTGCGCACGACGCAGGACGACCTCGACACCGCCAGCAGCCTCTATGCGACCTCGGAACGGCTGCTGTATGAGTCGGCGCTCATCATGCCTCAGGCGGCTGGGAAGGGCAAAGGGGCGGTAACCTATGCCATACTCCGCAACGCCAAGGAACTCCCCGCCACCGAAACGACCGCCGTCGAGCCCGGCGATACGGTGAAGGTGCAGCTCCCCATGCCGGAAGGGCTGGGGCTGAGCGCGGAACAGCCGCACGTGACACAGTGAGCGGGCGGCCCTGTAGCGCTATTTGAACGCCAGATGGTGCAGCGCGACGCCGCTGGCGGTGGCTACGTTGAGCGAGTCGAAGCCAGCCGCCATCGGGATGGTGACGGTGCGCGTGCGCGCCAGGACATCGGCGGGTAGGCCCGGGCCTTCGGCCCCCAGGAGCACGGCGGCGCGCGGGGGGCGGGTGAGCTGCGCCAGCGGCGTCGCGCCCGACGGGCTGAGGGCGATGCATTCGAAGCCGTGGCGGGCCAGCAGGTCCACGGCGTCTTCATCGGGGGTTAGACGCGTGTAAGGCACGGTCAGGCTGGCGCCAACCGAAACGCGGATCGCCTTGCGGTAGAGCGGATCGCAGCAGCCTGCGTCAAGGATCACGGCGTCGGCGCCGAAAGCCGCCGCGTTGCGGAAGATGCCGCCGATATTGTCGTGGTTCGCGATGCCGAACAGGGCGACCGCCAGCGCGCGCGGCGGCAGCCGGTCGAGCAGTTCCGCCGCCGTAGGCAGCGCCGCTCTGCGCCCGAGCGCCAGAATGCCGCGATGCAGGTGGAACCCGGCAATGGCGTCGATCGCCGCCTGCGTGGCCACATAGACCGGAACTGCCTCCTGCAGGCCAGCCAGAAGCGGCGCCAGTTTGCCAAGCCGCTTTTCCGCAATCAGGACCGAGGCTGCATCATAGCGCTCGCTGTTCAGCAGCAGGCGAAGCACCACCTCTCCTTCGGCGATGAAGTGGCCCGCGCGCCCGGCAAGGTCGCGCTCGCGGATGTCGCGATACGCCTCGATACGCGGGTCGGCCGGATCGGCAATGGGGACGATGTGTGGCAAGGAGCAGGCTCCAGGGTTCCTGCCCCGCCTTTACACCGGCACGCGAAGTTCCGCTAGTACAGCCCGCGCTTACGACGTGAACTTGCGCATGCTGCCGATGACCGCGATGGGCGGGAGCGACGCCAGCGTCGCGGGCGCCACATCCCGCACGTCGAGATGATCCCGGCGTTCGCGGAGCAGCACCTGCCGGACCGCCTCGATGACCTCCGCGATTTTCACGCCCTTCGGACAGCGGCTGTTGCAGGTCAGACAGGACACGCACAGCCAGATCGCCTCGGACGACAGCAACTCGTCGCGCAGACCTAGTTGGGCATAGCGGATCATCTGGTTGGGCAGAATGTCCATGTACCGGGCCATCGGACAGCCCGCCGAGCACTTCCCGCACTGATAGCAGGCCAGCAGATCCTGGCCGCTCAGAGCCTCGACCTTGGCGATGAAGGTTTCCGCGGCGCGCCCGTTCCTGATCTGTACACTCATGAGCTACCCCCGCGCCCGCGATGAGAGGTGTGTCTTCTGCTCGCCCGGCGCGAAACGGCTGCGCAGCATGGAATGCCGTGCCGGGATGTTGCCGAGGCGGGCGAGTTGCTGGATCTTGACGTCCTCCGGCGTATAGGACGGCAGGATCAGCGGCGAGATGAGATCGGTGTCGATGCTCTCGGCCTGCAACTCGCGCGCATGAGCGGCGACATGCTCCAGACTGAGTTTGCCGATCGTCGCCGTGCGCGCGTATTCGCTGGCATACTGCCCGGCGCGGCGGCCGAAGACATTGTAATCGAGCACCGAATTGCCCATCAGGCGGTTGCGGCCATGGACGCCGCCCGACGCCTCGCCCGCGACATAGAGGCCGGGGATGTTCGTCTCGCAGCGCTCGTTGATCCCGACGCCGCCGTTCTGGTAGTGCAGCGACGGGTAGACCAGCATCGGCTGCGTGACGATGTCGATGCCGAAGCGGTCGAACTGGCGGCACATGCCGGGGAACTGGTAGCGGGTGTAGCCCTCGCCGTGGATCTGGTCGATCAGCGGCGAGTCCAGCCAGACGCCGGTGCGGCCCGCATAGGTCTCGATGCCGTTGTCCCGGTCGGAGCTGCATTCGCGGATGATGGCGGCGCTTTCGATGTCGCGCGGCTCGCGCGGGTAGACGAACAACTCGCCGAACTTGTTCAGCGGCTGGCCGCCCGCGCCGCGGATCTTCTCGGTGATGAGGAAGCCCGCGATCTGCTCGGGGAACACGGCGCCGGTCGGGTGGTACTGCACCGAATCCATGAACTTTAGCTTGGCTCCGGCGCGATAGGCCATGACGAGGCCGTCGCCGGTGGCGCCGTAATGGTTGGTCGTGGCGAAGCCGCGGATGTGCAGCCGCCCAAAACCGCCACTGGTGATGACCGTCGCCTTGGCCCTGACGGTGAGGAACTGCTCGGTGTCGAGGCTGTAGAGCACCGCGCCCGCGCAATGTCCCTTGTCATCGAGCAGCAGCTCGACGGCGGGCTCGAACTCACGCACCGAGATCATGTCCGGGTGGTTCCTGACCTCGTCCATGAGCGTGCGCATGATGGTCGCGCCGATCAGGTCGCGGCATGAGACCATACGTTTGCGCGACGTGCCGCCGCCATGCAGCACCTGCATGCTGCCGTCGGGCATCTTGTCCCAGATGACGCCGAGATTCTCCAGCTCACGCACGATCTCGGGGGCATCCTCGGTGAGCGTGCGCACCAGTTCGGGCGTGTTCTCGAAATGGCCGCCGCCGATGGCGTCGAGATAGTGGCGTGTCGGCGAGTCGGTGCGCGAGACCGCCGCCTGCAT
>JBNKDX010000079.1:0-7958 GCA_050288485.1 Rhodomicrobiaceae bacterium
GCCGTGATGCGCCCCTGGCCGATGCCCTCGGTGATGGACGAGCCTTCGGCCTTCAACTCGCCCGTGGTGTAGTAGCTGTAGAGCGCTGCGCCCATCGGGTCGGCCAGCCCGATGACCGCGCCGGGGTCTTTCGCCTTCAGCCCCATGGAGACGCCGCCGAGCGTGCCGCCCGTACCCGCCGCGCAGATGAAACCGTCTATGACGCCCCCCGTTTGCGACCAGATTTCCTCCGTAGTCGTGCGAATGTGCCCTTCGCGGTTGGCGGTGTTGTCAAACTGATTCGCCCAGACGGCGCCGTTCGGCTCCGTTTCCGCAAGGCGTTCGGCGAGGCGGCCCGAATACTTTACGTAGTTGTCCGGATCGCGGTAGGGCACGGCGGGCACCTCCACCACCTCGGCGCCAAGCAGGCGCAGCGTATCCTTCTTCTCCTGCGACTGCGTCTCGGGGATGACGATCACGGTGCGGTAGCCGAGCGCCTTGTCGGCCACCGTCAGGCCGATGCCGGTATTGCCTGCGGTCCCCTCGACGATCACACCGCCGGGGCGCAGACGGCCTTTGGCCACGGCGTCCTGGATGATGAACAGCGCCGTGCGGTCCTTGACCGACTGTCCGGGGTTCATGAATTCGGCCTTACCCAGAATTTCGCAGCCCGTCTCCCGGCTCGCGCGCCGCAGGCGGATGAGCGGCGTGTTGCCGATGGCGTCCAATACCGATTGTCTGATTTCCACCTGTGGCGAGCCTCCCTTGTCGCAAACCTCTCGCGCGGTCACGCCGCCCCATTTCCGGCAAATCATAATCCTATTTGAAACACTGCGGCATCCGTAAAGCATTTATTATGTAGCCGCGGCGAAAAACGCTGTGTTATAGAGCCTGCCACGCCGGTGGCGCTGCGCCTCATGCGGGCGTGGTGGAACGGTAGACACGTTGGATTTAGGTTCCAATGACGAAAGTCGTGGGGGTTCAAGTCCCTCCGCCCGCACCATTACTCATCAGCGCCACCCCATGGATGCAACCAGAATGCCAGCAAAGCGATTTTCCGGAAGCCAAATCTCATGCAGATCACAGAAACCGTATCCGAAGGGCTGAAGCGCGAGCTCAAAGTCGTCATTGGTGCCAAGGAGTTGGACGAGCGCCTCCAGGTCAAGCTTGGCGAACTCAAGGATAAGGTGCGCCTGAAGGGCTTCCGCCCCGGCAAGGTGCCGCTCGATCACATCAAGAAGGTTTACGGGCGCGAGGCCATGGCCGAGGTGCTGCAGCAGGCCGTCACCGAGTCGAGCAACGAGGCGCTGTCGGGACGCGACGAACGCCCGGCCTTCCAGCCGTTCATCAAGCTCACGGAACAGGACACGGTCCTCGACCGCGTCATCGGCGGTGAGCACGACCTCGAATACACTATGTCCTTCGAGGTTCTCCCCAAGATCGAGCTTACCGACCTGAAGGCGCTCAAGGTGGAGAAGCCCGTGGCCGAGATCACCGACGAGCAGATCGCCGATTCGCTGGAGCGCATACGGGAAAACAATGTCGCCTACGAGACGAAGGATGGCGCCGCCGAAGATGGCGACCGCCTGACGCTGGACTTCACCGGCAGCATCGACGGCGAACCCTTCGAAGGCGGGAAGGGCGAGGACGCCCATGTGGTCCTTGGCCGCGGCATGTTCATCCCCGGCTTCGAGGAAGGTCTTGCGGGTGCGAGAGCGGGCGACGAGCGCACCGTCAACGCCACCTTCCCGGAGGACTACGGCGCCAAGCACCTCGCGGGCAAGGCGGCGGCATTCGATGTCAAGGTCAAGGAAGTCGCCTCCCCGAAGCAGCAGGAACTCGACGACGAGTTCGCGAAGTCGCTGGGCATCGAATCTCTCGACAAGTTGAAGGACGCCATCCGCGAGCGGATCGGCAAGGATTATGCTTCCGCATCAAGGGCGAAGGCCAAGCGCTCGCTGCTCGACGCGCTCGACGCTACGCACAGCTTCGAACTGCCCCCCTCTCTTGTCGAAAACGAATTCGAATCCATATGGAAAGAAGTGACACACCATATGGAGCACGGGAAAAAGACTTTCGCCGACGACGATACGACTGAAGAAAAGGCGCGCGAAGACTACCGCAAGATGGCCGAACGCCGCGTGCGGCTGGGGCTGGTGCTTTCGGAAATCGGCCAGCGCAACGCGATCACGGTGGCGGATGAGGAAGTCCGCCGTGCGATTATGGACCGCGCCCGGCAGTTTCCGGGACAGGAGCGCCAGGTCATCGAGTTCTACAAGAACAGCCCGGCAGCCCTCCTGGAGCTGCGCGCGCCGATCTTCGAGGACAAGGTGGTGGACTTCGCGCTGGAACTCGCATCCGTGACGGAGAAGACGGTTACGCCGGAGGAGCTTTTCCGCGTGGAGGATGAAAGTGAGGGCCATGTCTGCGGCCCCGAATGCGGCCACGATCACGCCTGACGCGGCGCCTGTATTGATAACGCGTTGCGCGGCGGCCGCAGTCGGGAGAATGGTTGCGGCCGCAGTGTTTACTCGTAATAGTTGCGTATAAAACGCTCGTCTATATTTCGTTAACGCGAATCACCGAAATCTCGGGACGAGCAGCACCGGAAATATTTGGAGACAGGCATGCGCGATCCCCTGACAAACACCTTCTGGCCTTCCGTTATCGTCGAGGAGCGCGGCGGCACCCGCCCCTACGATCTCGCCTCCCGGATGCTGAAGGAGCGCATCATTTTCGTAAACGGCCCGATCGACGACGCTGCGGCCGTCTCGGTGTGCATGCAGCTTCTTTTTCTTGAAGCGGAGAACCCCAAGAAGGAAATCTCCATGTACATCAACTCGCCCGGCGGCGTGGTGACTTCGGGTATGGCGATTTACGATACGATCCAGTTCATCAAGCCGGGGGTCTCCACGCTCTGTTTCGGACAGGCGGCGTCGATGGGCTCGCTGCTCCTCTGCGCGGGCGCTGAGGGCATGCGCTTCGCCCTGCCGAACGCCCGAATCATGGTGCATCAGCCGTCCGGCGGCTTCTCCGGCCAGGTTTCGGATATCGAACGCCACGCCGAGGACATCATCAAAATGAAGAAGCGTCTTAACGACGTTTACGTCAAACACACGGGGCAGACCTACGACGTCGTGGAACGCACGCTGGACCGCGACTATTTCATGTCCGCGGACCAGGCGAAGGATTTCGGCCTGATCGACGCGGTCATTACGACGAGGCTCGGCCAGGAGGAAGCCGGTGGGGCTGCGGGTCCGCGCGGGCGGCTTGACTAATGCCGCAATCCCCGTTGAGAATAGAAGCTGCCGTCAGGTGCCGCAATTTTAACCGGTCTGGGAGTATTGAGTTGCCGTCCGCTACCAGAAGTTGCTTAAACAGAAGTGCCGGTATCAGGCAGCAGGTACAGTGTTTCGCCTCTTGTCAGGAGTCTGTGTTTGTCGCGTCACGGTTGTGTTGAGATCTTCCCACCCGATGGCTGCCGAACCGCCCCTGGTGACCGGCGAGCGCTCACCATTAGAGAATTCTTGATGATTGGCCGAATAGCATACAAGTGGGACCTCCGGTTGATTCGGGCGGGTGCCACAAGAATGACCGAGGTAGGTGCATGAGCAAGGTGAGCGGGAACGACACGAAAAACACTCTTTACTGCTCTTTCTGCGGTAAGAGTCAGCACGAAGTTCGTAAGCTCATTGCCGGCCCGACTGTGTTCATCTGCGATGAATGCGTCGAGTTGTGCATGGACATCATACGCGAGGAGAATAAGAACTCCTACGTGAAGTCCCGCGATGGGGTGCCTACGCCTTCCGAGATCTGCTCTGTACTCGACGATTACGTGATCGGCCAGGATTACGCCAAGAAGGTGCTCTCGGTCGCGGTCCACAATCATTACAAGCGGATCAACCACGCCTCGAAGAACAACGACGTCGAACTGGCCAAGTCCAACATTCTGCTCGTCGGTCCGACGGGGTGCGGCAAGACGCTGCTGGCGCAGACGCTGGCCCGTATTCTCGACGTGCCGTTTACCATGGCTGACGCCACGACGCTCACCGAGGCCGGGTATGTCGGCGAGGACGTCGAAAACATCATCCTGAAGCTGCTCCAGGCCGCGGACTACAATGTCGAGCGGGCGCAGCGCGGCATCGTCTATATCGACGAAGTCGACAAGATCAGCCGCAAATCGGACAACCCGTCGATCACGCGCGACGTCTCTGGCGAAGGCGTGCAGCAGGCGCTCTTGAAGATCATGGAGGGCACCATAGCCAGCGTGCCGCCGCAGGGCGGCCGCAAGCACCCGCAGCAGGAGTTCCTGCAGGTCGATACCACGAACATTCTGTTCATCTGCGGCGGCGCCTTCGCGGGCCTGGAGAAGATCATCACGCAGCGCGGCAAAACCACGGCCATTGGTTTCGGCGCCAAGGTGCAGGCCCCCGACGAGCGGCGCACGGGTGAGATCCTTCGGCAGGTGGAGCCGGAAGACCTCTTGAAATTCGGCCTCATCCCCGAATTCATCGGCCGCCTGCCCGTGATCGCAACGCTGGAAGACCTGGACGAGACCGCGCTGGTACGCATTCTCAAGGAGCCCAAGAATGCGCTATTGAAGCAGTATCAGCGCCTGTTCGACATGGAAGACGTCCAGCTCACGCTGCCCGACGACGCCCTCGCGGCGATCGCCCGCAGGGCCATCGAGCGCAAAACCGGCGCGCGCGGCCTGCGCTCGATCATGGAGGCCATCCTCCTGGAGAGCATGTACGAGCTTCCCGGCCTGAAGGGCGTGGAGGAGGTCGTCATCAGTCCCGAGGTGGTCGAAGGGAAGGCCAAGCCGCTGCGGATCTATTCTGAACGCGCTGGCGAATCCACGGGGTGATGTGTGGCCGTTCAGGCAGGCGTTGAGACACAGGTTGATATTCGATTGCTGCATAGCCACTTATCATTCGCTTTGGACCAGGCGGTCGAGGGGCGGTCGCGAAGAGAGATTGCAAGCACCGAACACCGCCACATGATGGCATCCGGGGCCGTTCATTTTACCGGGTGGGGGTATGCGGCGCCATGGCAGGCCCCATCCTGGCCGTAGCAGGGAGACCCAGATGACCGATAACCTGACCGAGACATCGGAGACCGAAGGCAAAGGCGATACCTTCCCGGTTCTGCCGCTGCGCGACATCGTGGTCTTCCCCTACATGATCGTGCCGCTGTTCGTGGGGCGTGAAAAATCCATTAACGCGCTCGACGAGGTGATGCGCACGGACCGGCAGATTCTGCTGGTCGCGCAAAAGAATGCCGGTGACGACGAGCCAGAGGCGGACGCCATTTACCAGATGGGCACGCTGGCCTCGGTGCTGCAGCTTCTCAAGCTGCCGGACGGTACCGTCAAGGTGCTGGTCGAGGGCACGGCGCGCGCCCGCATCCTGCGTTATACGCCGAACGAAGCCTTCTTCGAAGCCGAAGTCGAGCGCGTCGGCGAGACCGTCGGCGCGAAGGACGAAATCGAGGCCCTGGCGCGTTCCACGGTGGCGCAGTTCGAGAGCTATGTGAAGCTCAACAAGAAAATTTCGCCCGAGGTGCTCGGCACCGTCGCGCAGATCGACGACTACTCCAAGCTCGCGGACACGATCGCGTCGCATCTGGCGGTCAAGATCGCCGAGAAGCAGGAAATCCTGGAGGTCACGGCGATTTCCGAGCGGCTTGAGCGCGTCTACATGCAGATGGAGAGCGAAATCTCCGTCCTGCAGGTGGAGAAGAAGATCCGCAGCCGCGTCAAGCGCCAGATGGAGAAGACCCAGCGCGAGTACTATCTGAACGAGCAGATGAAAGCCATTCAGAAGGAGCTGGGCGACGGCGACGAGCGCGACGACATTGCCGAATTCGAAGACAAGATCGAGAAGACCAAGCTCTCGAAGGAAGCGCGCGAAAAAGCGCTCGGCGAGTTGAAGAAGCTGCGCCAGATGAGCCCGATGTCGGCCGAAGCCACGGTCGTGCGCAATTATCTCGACTGGCTCTTGTCCATCCCCTGGGGCACGAAGGGCAAGGTCAAGACCGACCTCGCCGAAGCCCAGCAGGTGCTCGATGAGGATCATTACGGACTGGAGAAGGTCAAGGAACGCATCGTCGAGTATCTCGCCGTGCAGAAGCGCACCAACGCGCTGAAAGGCCCGATCCTGTGCCTCGTCGGCCCTCCGGGTGTCGGCAAGACTTCCCTCGGCAAGTCGATCGCGCGCGCCACGGGCCGCGAGTTCGTGCGCATGTCGCTGGGCGGCGTACGGGACGAGGCGGAAATCCGCGGCCACCGGCGCACCTATATCGGCTCGATGCCCGGCAAGGTCATCCAGTCGATGCGCAAGGCCAAGAAGGTCAACCCGCTCTTCCTGCTCGACGAAATCGACAAGATGGGCTCGGACTTCCGCGGCGATCCGGCATCGGCGCTCCTGGAAGTGCTCGACCCCGAGCAGAACCATGAGTTCAACGATCATTACCTCGAAGTCGATTACGACCTTTCGAACGTGATGTTCGTGACCACGGCCAATACGCTCGACATTCCCCCGGCCCTGATGGACCGGATGGAAATCATCCGTCTTGCGGGCTATACCGAAGACGAGAAGATCGAAATCGTCAACCGCCACCTCATTCCGCATCAGCTCCAAGGCCACGGCCTGAAGGCCGAGGAATGGACGATCGACGATACTGCGCTTCTGGAGGTCATCCGGCGTTATACGCGCGAGGCTGGCGTCCGCAATCTCGAACGCGAGGTCGCCAAGCTCATCCGCAAGGCGGTGACGAAGCTTGAAAGCACGCCGGAACTGACCAGCGTGCACGTCACGACCCAGAACCTGGCCGACTTCCTTGGCGTGCCGAAGTTCCGTTACGGCGAGGCCGAATTCGAGGATCAGGTCGGTGTCGTCACCGGGCTTGCCTGGACCGAGGTTGGCGGCGAATTGCTGACGATCGAAGGCGTCATGATGCCCGGCAGGGGCAAGATGAGCGTCACAGGCAACCTGCGCGACGTGATGAAAGAGTCGATCCAGGCCGCCAACGCCTATGTGCGCAGCCGCGCCGTGGATTTCGGCATCGAGCCGCCGCTGTTCGAGAAGAAGGACATCCACGTCCACGTGCCCGAGGGCGCCACGCCGAAGGACGGCCCGTCCGCCGGTGTCGCCATGCTCACGGCCATCGTGTCGATCATGACCGGCATACCCGTGCGCAAGGACGTGGCCATGACCGGCGAGATCACGCTGCGCGGCCGCGTACTGCCCATTGGCGGCTTGAAAGAGAAGCTCCTGGCGGCTCTGCGCGGCGGTATGAAGACTGTGATCATCCCCGAGGAGAACGCCAAGGATCTGGCTGAGATTGCGGACACGGTGAAGAGCAACCTCAACATCGTGCCCGTGGCGCGGATGGAGCAGGTGCTCAAGATGGCGCTTTCCCGCGTGCCCGAGCCCATTCTGTGGGAGGAGGCCGCTGTGGTCGAGCAGCCGGGAGCGCCATCGGTGCAGCCCGGCGTAGGCCTGACCGCGCATTGACATCCGGGGGGCAGGGGTAGCCTGCCCCATCGGCGCCAACTAGTTGCCTGGAATTTCTTTCGCCGCGGCGGCTCTGTGGCGTGGCGTTTCAAGCGGGGGCGGCGATTTCAGGCAGGTTTGGCGTGAAGCGCGTCAAGCCCGGCAAAAACTCGCCGGTACCAAGCTTCCTCGATACGGCATTCCTTGCGCCGGGCAAGCTCGTGAAATACAGTCCCCAAATGCTGCCGAAGGTGACCAAACAGCGCCTTCTTGCGATATTTCGGCGTGAAGACGACATGGCGCTTGCACTCCCATGTCGCGTGGTGTGAACGCCGGTCTGAATCCGTACATAAACGCCGGAACGAAAAAAATCGGCACGACTTTTGCTTCAGCCATATCTCGCCGTCGAAGCCATGGTAGCTATCGCGGCGGGATAACGCAGCAATGTCAAGCCCTCGTCGCCAAAGGCGGTGGCCAAAGGCC
>JBNKDX010000080.1:0-7937 GCA_050288485.1 Rhodomicrobiaceae bacterium
GCAGCTTGCCGTCGCGGAGTTCTGCGCGATTGCGGCAGAGGTGGCGGCGGCGCGGAGCGGCGAAGGGGTTTGATTACACCGCCTCAATCCTCGAACGGATCGTGCATGAGGATCGTGTCCTCGCGCTTCGGCGACGTGGACAGAAGCGTCACCGGCGCCTCGATCAGCTCTTCCAGCCGCTTCACATATTTGATCGCCTGGGCGGGCAACTGCGCCCAGCTCCGCGCGCCCTCGGTAGACTCCTTCCACCCCTCCAGCACTTCGTAAATCGGCTCGACGCGCGCCTGAGCGCCCTGCGCCGCTGGCAGATAATCGATCTCGCGCCCGTCCAGCCGGTAACCGACGCAGACCTTCAGTTCATCGAACCCGTCGAGCACGTCGAGTTTGGTCAGCGCAATGCCCGTGATGCCCGAGACCTTGATGGTCTGGCGCACGAGACAGGCGTCGAACCAGCCGCAGCGCCGCGCCCGCCCGGTGACGGTCCCGAATTCGTGTCCGCGCGTGCCGAGCAACTGGCCTTCTTCATTCATGAGCTCGGTCGGAAACGGCCCCTCGCCGACGCGCGTTGTATACGCCTTGGCGATGCCGAGGACATAGCTCACCGCATGCGGCCCCAGCCCCGAACCGGTCGCCGCCTGCCCGGCGACGGTGTTCGAAGAGGTCACGAACGGATAGGTGCCGTGGTCGATGTCCAGGAGCGCCCCTTGCGCGCCCTCGAACAGGATGCGCTTGCCCTCCCGGCGGTGATGGTCGAGCAACTGCCAGACGCGGTCCACATAGGGCAGCACCTGCGGCGCGATTTCGACCAGCGCGTCGCGCAGTTCGTCCGCGGAGACCTCGGGAACGCCGAGGCCGCGCCTGAGGGCGTTGTGATGCACGAGCGCGCGGTCCACCTTGCCGTGCAGCGTGCTCAGGTTCTGCAGATCCATGACGCGGATGGCGCGGCGGCCGACCTTGTCCTCATAGGCCGGGCCAATGCCTCGTTTGGTCGTGCCGATCGCGGCGGCCCCGGCGGCGGCTTCGCGCATGGCGTCCAGTTCGCGATGCAGCGGCAGGATGAGCGTGGCGTTTCCGGCGATGCGCAGATTGTCGCGCGAAATGGCGACGCCCTTCTCGCGCAGGGTCTCGATCTCGGAGGCCAGCGCCCATGGATCGACGACGACGCCGTTGCCGATCACCGACAGCTTGCCCGGCCGCACGATGCCCGAGGGCAGGAGCGACAGCTTGTAGGTCACGCCATCGATGACGAGCGTGTGCCCGGCATTGTGGCCGCCCTGGAAGCGCACGACGATATCGGCGCGCTCGGACAGCCAGTCGACGATCTTCCCTTTCCCCTCGTCCCCCCACTGCGAGCCGACAACGGCGACATTGGCCATGCGTAATCCTTTGCTGATGAGACCGGCGAACCGCGCCCCCACGATGGCGGCGGACATACAAGATCACGTATAGCGCGGCTTTGCGCGTTCCGCGAGTGATGATGAGGGCCGGGACGGGGGAAGTTTGTCGCGGGGAGGGCGGCGGGCGCGCCACGACGTCTTTCCGCGATACCGGCGCTGAGGGCGCGGAGACGCTGTCCGGCTCTCGGAGGGCCGAACGGCTCGCCGCCGTTTCGAGATTTCCCTCTTGCCTTGCCCTCTCGAAGATCACAAGCGGCGTCGCCTGAACGCCTGGCGTCGCCTGCCAGCCCCGATGGGCGCTCTCAAGGCGCACCAGATCAGGCATGCGATGAACGGCGGCATTGAACACCATGCCCAGGCAACGTAGGCTGCTCAACCGGTGATCCCTCCCTACAGTCACCCAATTGAGCAACCGGAAACGTCTGCAAAAAGGGTTGGAAAAATCACAGCACTGGGTAAGGCCGTGATGCCCATGCACAACTATGTAAGTTTCAACGCTGCGGCACAGAAAATACCAATTACGGAAGCGTAAAAATGCGATTGAAACTCTTTACGATGGCAAGAGATCGGCCATTGTTGTTTTTTTTAATAGCATGGCCTTTTTTTATTTATTTTAATGGGCCTCGATATTCTTATAATATTTCTGTTTGATATCTATGTATTGACGCCTCTTAATGCAAGAGAAACGCTTCCATATTTTGCGAACGGATTGATCGTTCTGTCTGTAGCTCCTATATTTTATCCGTTATTTTTTCTTTTTGCTGAGTTTTATTTTTCAATTATATTTCGAATTTTCAGGTTAAGCTGGTTCCAAGAAAGGAAGCTTGTGAACAAGCAGATAGTCTGGGCCAAGAAGAAACACACCGACGAGAACGAAGCGAATATCGCGGGAGAGTAATGATACCTAATCAAACAGCTTGAACTTTACGTTTGGTGGCGGGAATGCAGCTTCTTTTGAGCCACTTATCCCCTTGCCTCAGGAGCGCCTATATATTGACGGCATTTTGGCCGCTGGAGACACGGCAAAAGGCTGGCGGGAGAGCATTGAGGCCCGCCTTTTGTGATGGGACAGACTGGTGCAGCCGCCAACGCGTGGCAAAAACGGCTCACCCTTCTTTGATGCCGGGCACCCGTTCCACAAGCCCCGGCTCGTCCGGATCGCGCGGCAGGCCGGGATGAATGATCGCCAACGGGCAGTTTTCGGCAGCCTCCACGAGATGCCGGTACGGCCCCGCGTCCGGATCCTTGATGTAGGCCTGTTTGTTCGCGTCATAGGCAAACATCCGGCTGTTGATCCGCGTGCACTCGTTGCATGAGGAACACCGCACGGTCTCGATGTAGGGATGGCCCGGCGCCGCCTCCTGCTCCGCCCCGGCCACGATGGCCGCTTCCGCCATCGCAGGCTTTGACGGAGTTATCCCTTCGACGGCGACGCCATTGACGCCCGCCGGGCCTCCGTGCGCGGCCTCGGCCGCTTTCCCGCGCTCCGTGGCGGCGCGCCGTTCTCCATCCGAAAAAGCAATGAAGCCGCCCAGCTTCTGCAGGCTGCGCCACATCTCTCCGCAGCGCCGTGTCTCGCGCAGGCATCTTTCGTCCGCGATCACTTTCTGGAGCGCATTGTCTGCATCCACCATCAGCAGACAGGGGACCTTTCCCGCTGAATTGCCAGGCGAAGGGGCCAGAAGCGATGCTGCGGGCGCCAGACTGCCGTTCCACGCCTCGCGCGGCACGCGGGCGAAATGCCTGGCGTAGCGCGGATCGCAGGCGACTAAATCCGCGAGCGTGAAGGTCACGGTCTCGGATACCTTCTGATGCTCCGCATCCTCGTAGGTCAGGACGTAGGAAGGCCATTCGCGGTCAGACTGCGGGTTGCACTCGATGCAAAGCCGCGTTGCGCAGTCCGGTCCGGCGGAAGGGTCGAAGATGAAGGCGGGGAATGCCCGCGATTCCAGCGCCGCGGCCGCGTTCAGATAGGGCGGCAGATCGTTCCCCGCCGCCCCGGAATACACGCTGAAGAGCGCAGGGCCGGAACAGGAAAAGCCGTAGGCGATCCGTTCCCTGAACTGCGCGAGCTTCGAAGCGGGCGACTGCAAGACCCAGAAGCCGCCCATTCCCATCGCGCTGTTCGCAAGCTGTCTGGCGCGCAGACCGAGGGAGAAGCCGCCGCCGGACGTCGAAGAAGGCCTCAGAAGGTCGTCGGTCTGCACGAGCACCTTGGCGCGCATGCCTGCCGAAAACGCCTCCAGAAGCATCTCCGTGTCAGAGGCCTGCATTTCCGCAGCATGCACGAGGATGAGGTAATCGGGAAACAGGTCGAAGTCGTGAGAGCTGAGGTTCTCCACATCGAAATTGGCGAAGAACGGCTCGTGGCGCTGCTCATAATACTCGCCGTCGATCTCAAGGCCAGCCATGGCGATTGCGCGCGTCAACTCGACCATCTTTGGCAAGCGCTCGTGATAGGCGGCAATGGCGTCGGCGCAGGATTCGAATACGAAGCCAAACGGCGCGTGATGCTCGCCGGACTCGTCGAACGGCGGATAGAAGCGCTGCTCCTCCAGCGCGTTGAGCAGCCAGCGGATGCGGCGGCGGCGTGAATCGGACAGCGAATCCTTCGCGTACGTCTTGGTGAGCAGCCGGGACAGGGCGTCGAAATCGAAAGCGCCATGGTGCGCCGCGCCCACTGACATTTTGAGTATTTCGGGGCCCAAACCCTCGGGTGAATGCAAAAAGTCGGCGCGCAGAATATCGGCCAGTTTTGTGATGAGCTTGCCGATGTTCTCGCGGAAGCGCCGGATTTTCTCGTTCTGCACGGTCTGCCAGACGTGATGACACAGGCGGAATGGCATCGCACGGTCGCAATCCACCACCTCGCCGTCGATCTTGATGGCGGCGCGCACCTTCGAAAGGCCGTCCTCGTCCCGGTTCAAACGGGCGGCGGCGGCGGTCCACAGGCTGGAAAGGGCGCCGCCCGCTCCTTCCGAAAGCAGGACGCGGATTTCCTGTTCGAGCCGTATTGCCTGTCTACGGAGATCGGCTGCACCAAGGCCCACCGCGGTCTCGTTCAGCGCGGCGTCGACAATGGCGGAAAGCGGCTGTACGCAAGCCTCAGCCGCGCCGTCGCGGATGAGGACCAGCGGGAAGTCATAGCGAAGGCGGGTAAGGTCGCGATACCCCGCCAGAAGCGCTGGC
This sequence comes from Rhodomicrobiaceae bacterium, assembly GCA_050288485.1. Lineage (GTDB taxonomy): Bacteria > Pseudomonadota > Alphaproteobacteria > Rhizobiales > Rhodomicrobiaceae > JARRLC01. Next base: position 4,587 of record JBNKDX010000080.1, read on the forward strand.
CTCAAACCCAGACCGTCGATGGCGTCGAGACCGCTGCCTGACCGCATGCCGCTAAGATAAAACGCGATATGCGCCTGAACTCCCGATTGCATAAACATATCGCTCTGCCTCGTTTGCCACCTGTTCGTGGTCATATCTGTTGCTCATAGCTGCGTCATGCGCGCAAACGTCCTATCGCGCTGCAGTGGAATGGCGCACTTCTGCTTCCGGAGGCCACACCGTGAACTTGTCGAACTCGCTTTCGAGCCCCGCTTTTATCATTTTCGTCGTCCGTATCCGGGTCGTCTGGCGCAGCTCCTCATAACACGGCGTTTCCGGGTTGTGATAAAGGATGCCGACCGGGATTGGATCGAGCCCCGACGCGATTTCCCGCGCGCGATGGATGTCGAAGGGGTCGTGCTCCTGCTGGTTTCGGTAGACCCTGGACGTCGCCGCGCTCACGCGTATCCCTTTGTCGTGCTGGAGCAGGAGAACCCGTTCGGGATCGTGGACCGCCTCGTCATGCATGTGTGGCAGCCACTCCGGGCAGCGCTGGATGATGCGCACGAAGGAAAAGCCCTTGTGGTGGAACGCCGCCGACAGAATGGCGTAGAGCGCTTCCGGTATCCAATCGACCGCCTGCGCCACGAACGACACATTCTGCACGCCCAGCGTCACTGTGAGCGGCTGCAGCGCATCGAGATAAGCGCCGCGCGGCGTGGTGTTCGACTTCAGGCCCTTGGGAGAGGTCGGCGACGCCTGCTTCTTGGTCAGGCCGTAGACCTGATTGTCGTGCAGCATCACCGTCATGTTCATGTTGTAGCGGACGGCGTGAATCCAGTGCGCCGCGCCGATGCTGCAACAATCGCCATCGCCGGTATTGACAAAAATGTTGAGGTCCGGGCGCGCCATGCGGATGCCTTCGGCTATGGGCAGCGCACGGCCATGGATGCCGTGGAACCCATAAGTCTTCATGTAATGCGGGAAGCGGCTCGAACAACCTATCCCCGACACGAACATGGTCTTCTCCGGCCGCAAATTCTCGTCGCGGCACAGCCGCTGCACGGCGGTGAGGATGGCGTTGTCGCCGCAGCCGGTGCACCAGCGCGGCAGGCCGCCCTGATAGTCGTCGAGTTCGTAGCGCTCCTCAAACATCCGGAGCAGGCATTCGGTGGCGCCATTGGTCATGATGGCCCCTCACTTTCCAAGCTTGTCGAGGATGACCCGGCGGATGACGCTGGGCTTGATGGGCTGGCCGCGGACCTCGGTCCAGCAATCGACGTCGATCAGCGTGCGCGATCGCAGAAGTGTTGCGAGCGCGGAATAGCGGCGGTTGTCGTCGCCGATGATCTCGTCGTCCGGGTTGTCCGACCAGTTCGCCTCAATGGTGATGACCTTTTTGAACCGCTGCATGATCTCTTTGATGCCCCCGGCCATGGGCTGCAGGAAGAGGAGATGCAGGGAGGACACCGCGTGTCCCTCAGCGTGCAAACCCTCGACGGCCTCTTCGATGGCGCCCTTGGTGCTGCCCCAGCCGATGACCAGCAGGTCGCCTTGCGCGTCGCCGAAGACAGGAGGTGTTTTCAAGGTGCGCTGCAGGGCCGCCAGCTTCAGGGACCGGGCGCGCAGGCCCCGCTCGTTGCTCGCCGGATCATAGGCAACGCGGCTCATGTCGTCGTGGGCGAGGCCCGTCAGCGTGAAGACGCCGTCAGGTTGGCCGGGTATGAGGCGGCGGGCGAGGCCGGTGGCGTCATCCCACTCGTAAGGCTTCTGGTCCGCTGGGACTTCGCTCTGATCGACCGGCGGCGCCACCCAGGCGTCGGAAAACTGCGGCCGCGGGAACGGCTGCTGCGAGGTGGCGAGGCTGGCGTCCGACAGGATGACCACCACCATGTTGAAGGTCTCCGCGATCTTGCGCGCGGTGATGACGGAGTAGAAGCAGTCCTCGATCGTGCCCGGCGCGATCACCACCTTCGGCGCGTCGCCGTGGCTGCCGAAAATCGTAGTGAGGAGATCGCCCTGCTCGACCTTCGTCGGCTGGCCGGTCGAGGGCCCGCCGCGCTGCACATTCACCACGACCAGCGGGATTTCGCCCATCACGGCAAGGCCGATGCCCTCCTGTTTCAGCGAATAGCCGGGGCCGGAAGTGATGGTCACCGCGCATTTCCCAGCGTAGGACGCGCCGATGGCGAAGGCGCAGGCCGCAATCTCATCCTCGGCCTGGTGCACGATGCCGCCCACTTTCTCGAACACGTCGCTTAAGTAATGCGAGGCGGAGGTTGCGGGCGTGATGGGATACATCGCGCACACTTCCATACCGGAAGCGAGGATGCCGAGCGCCAGCGCAGTGTTGCCGTTGACGACAATCTGCGGTTCGGTGATCGGCCCCGCGGGTATGGTGTATTTCAGATCGAGGCTGGCCTCGGCCCAGGCGTAGCCCGCCTCCAGAAGCGCGATATTGGATGTCACCACGTTCGCGTGCTTCTTGCCGAAGGCGAGGGTGATCTGCTCGCGCGCCAGGCTCAGATCCAGGCTGTAGATGCTGCACAGCATGCCGAGCGCGAACATGTTCTTGCCGCGCCGCGGGTCGGGCACGACCTTCAGACACTCCTGCTCCATCGGGATTTCGTAAACCCGGTAGCCCGCCGCAACGAGTTGCTCGTACGTCTCGGTATAGGACGCGGCGATGCTTGCATCCTTGTTCGTGCGCCACATGCTTTCCAGGAGGATGATGCAATCCGGCTTCAATTCTCCCGAGTGAACGCGCCCCAGAAGCACCTGCTCGTTGAAGGCGACCACCAGATCAGTGGCGTCGCCGCCGTTGGTCACGCGCTTGGCGCCCAGACGGATGCGGTTGCCGCTCGCGCCGGCCACGCTGCGCGCGGGCGGGCGGATTTCGGCGGGAATGATTTCCACCGTCCACACGCCGTTGCCCATGCGCGCCGCGATGGCGCCGAGCGACTGACCGCAGCGCTGCGCGCCTTCGCCGGAGTCGGAAATGATCTCCACGATGTGTTCGCTCAGGGGAACGGCTTTCTTCCTGGCGGCGCGCTTTCCCTTAGCGGTGTTTCGCAGCGGCGACATTTCATTCATGAGATCGACCTCATCTGAGTGCGGCACGAAACCGCCGAGGGGGCAGGGTTCAAGCCACCCGGACCCGCGCAAAATTCTTCTCGCCTGCGGCGATCCCGAACATCCGCGTGCCACCTGCGTCATAGGCCACGTTCACATCGCGAATGCCGAGATATGCTTTCATGCTGCGGGCCGCCTCACGGCCAGCCCCCATGGCCGCAATCACGGTCGCCGCGCCGGTTACGATATCGCCGCCCGCGAAAACGCCCGCCATGGATGTCGCCAGGGTCTCGTCCGTGT
>JBNKDX010000081.1:0-7914 GCA_050288485.1 Rhodomicrobiaceae bacterium
GAACCTCACCTACACGACTTCGGCGACCGATCTTGCCGTTCAGGGCAAAGGGTTCTTTCTGGTCAACAATACCTCGGATCAGACCTATCTCACGCGCGCCGGTTCCTTCGTGGAGGATGGCGACGGCTATCTCGTCAACGCGGGGGGCTTCTTCCTGATGGGCTACCCGACGGGGACCACACCTGTCGTGAACGGCACTGCGGGGCTCGAAAAGGTCGCGCTCGGAACGCTGGGGATGCAGGCGTCGGCGACCACATCCGGCACATTCTACGCCAACGTGCCCTCAACGGCCACCGCCATACCCTTCGGCAGCCGTCCATCCGACAACGTCGTCGGCTCGACCTGGACGGCCACCTCTTCGCTCGTGGTCTACGACAACCTCGGCGGAGAAGTGACGCTCGATATCTATTGGGCGAAGACCGCAACAAATGCTTGGGAAATAACCATCTTCGATCACGCCGATGCTGCCGCGGGCACGACGCCGTTCCCCTATGGCGGCTCGGGCATACTTGTGAACTCCGCGGTAACCTTCAGCGCCACGGACGGCTCGCTCCTGACCCCGGCTTCGGGTTCGGTCTCGCTTGCCGTTCCCGGCGGCCAGGCGATGACGCTCGACATATCCGAATGCACCCAGCTTGCGGCCAGCTACACCGTGCTCAAAGCGGAGGCCAACGGCTCCGCCCCCAGCGCGCTGGACCACATCGAAATCGACACCAATGGCGATCTTTACGCCGTGTTCCAGAACGGCGCGCGCGTGCTCAGCTACCAGATCCCGCTGGGCTTCGTCACGGCCGCCGACAATCTGACGCCGGAGCCGGGCGACGTCTTCTCGGTCAGCGTCAATTCCGGCGAACTCCAGATCGGCACGGCTGGCGCTGGCGGGCTCGGCCTCATCAATTCGAGCGCGCTGGAGCAATCGACCGTCGATCTCGCAACCGAACTGGCGAACATGATCGAATCCGAACGCGTCTACGAGATCAACTCAAGGGTGTTCCAGACTGCTTCCGATATCTACACCGTCATCGTTGGTCTCGGGAGGTGATGACGGCGTGATTAACCCGATTAATGCGTAGGTACCCCGATGTCTCTCACTGCAGCCATGGAAACCGCCCGGCAGAGCCTCTCTGTCATTTCGTCGAAGACGTCGGTGGCGTCCCGTAATGTCGCAAATGCGTCCGTACCGTTCGCGTCGCGGAAGACGGTGGACTCCTACAGCGCACCCGGCGGCCTCGGGGTCGTTATCGGCGACATCCGGCGCGTATCCGACAAGGCGCTGCTGAGCGCCGTTTTGTCGGCGAATTCGCAAGCGAGCCGTCATCAAGCCAACGTCAACGCGCTGGATCAGCTCGACGCCGCGCTGAACGACCCGGAGCTGGACGCCTCGCCTGCAGCGCTGATGGGCAAGCTGGCGGACGCCGTTCAGCAATATGCCGCCTCTCCGGGCGATCTGGTGCGCGGGCAGGCGGCGGTTTTCGCGGCGCAGGACCTGGCGCAATCGCTCAATGGCGCGACGAACACCGTGCAGGACGTGCGCGCGCAGGCCGACGAGTGGATTGCCGGTTCGGTCGAGAAGATCAACACCCTGCTGGCTGAGTTCGACAAGGTCAACACCGACATCATCATCGGCACGGGGGTCGGCACCGACATCACCGACAACCTCGACACCCGCGACCGCATCCTGAACGACCTTTCGCAGGAACTCGGCATCCGGACGATCTCGCAGCCCAACAACGGCATGGCGATCTACACGGACGGCGGCGTGACGCTGTACAACGGTTCGCCGCGGACGGTCTCCTTCACGGCGACCCCCACTTACGGGGCGGCGACGACGGGCAATGCCGTTTATATCGACGGCCAGGCGGTCATCGGCGCGGGCTCCACGATGCCGCTGGGATCCGGCCGGATCCTGGGCTACGCCGAGTTCCGCGACGAGACCGCGATCACCTTCCAGAACCAGCTCGATGAGATGGCCCGGGGCCTTATCGAGATGTTCGCCGAAAGCGATCAGACCGGCGGCGGCGCGCCGGACCGCACCGGGTTGTTCTCCTATTCGGGATCGCCCACGGTGCCGCCCGCCGGTACGCTGATCCAGGGGCTGGCCCGCGAGATCACCGTCAATGCCGCGTTCGATCCCTTGCAGGGCGGCGACCCCACCCTGCTGCGCGACGGCGGCGCCAACGGTGCGGCCTATGACTACAACACCACCAACGCGTCCGGTTTCGCCGACCGGCTCAACGACCTGTTCGACACCTTCGACGCCGTCCGCAGTTTCGACAGCGCCGCAGGGATAGGAACCAGCAATTCCATTCTGACATTCTCGTCCTACTCGGTCGGCTGGCTGGAGGAGAACCGCAGTTCCGCGTCCGGAAGCCTCGAATACAGCCTCACCGTGCAGGAGCGCGCCTCCGCCTCGCTTCAGCAGGTGACGGGCGTCAACCTCGATTACGAGATGAGCCTCCTTCTGGAACTTGAGCATTCCTATCAGGCCACCTCCAAGCTCCTAAGCACGATCGACAACATGTATGCGGCGTTGCTGGCGGCCGTGTAGGGTTTAGCGTCATGATCCCAGTATTCAATTCCACCCATGCCTTCTACCAGACCACCCGTTCCGCGGTTCTGCGCATGCAGCGCCAGCTTGTCATCGCGGAGAAGGAGCTGTCGTCCGGCCGCCTTGCGGATGTGGGCACGACATTGGGGGCGCAGACGCGGCACACGGTGTCCATGCGGATCGACATCAACCGCATGACGCAGATCACCGACACCAACGCCACCGTGAACACCCGCCTCGAAGGCTCGCAAAGCGTGATAACCAGCCTGACGGACACCGCGGAAGCGTTCCTCAGCACGCTTCTCACCGCGCGCGACGCATCGACCGGCCCCGCCACTGCCGAACTGGAGGCGAAGGCGAATCTGGCCGCGCTGACCGCCGCCCTCAACACGGCGATCGGCGGAGAATTTCTGTTCGGCGGCATCAACACCGACGTGACGCCGGTCACGGACTACTATGACAGCCCCACCCCGGCCAACAAGCTGGCGGTGGACGCCGCATTCCTTGCCACGTTCGGGACGACGCAGGCCGACGACAACACCGCGATTACGACCGTGGCGATGCAAACCTTCCTCGACGGCACGTTCGCGCCGATGTTCGAGGAGCCCGCATGGTCCACCAACTGGTCGGATGCATCAGATCAGAACATCCGCAGCCGCATCGCCACCGACGAGAAGATCGAGTCGTCGTCCAACGCCAATTTCGTCGCCTACCGGAAGCTGGCGCAGGCCTTCACCATGGTCGGCGAACTGGGCGTCCGGAACCTGGCCAAAACCACGTTCCAGACCGTCGTCGACCAGGCCACGACCCTGGTCACCGAGGCGATCCAGGGACTTGCGGAAGAGGCAGGACGGCTCGGCACCGTGCAGGACCGCGTCAGCAGAGCGAACGACCGCATGGAAACGCAGATATCGATCCTTACCACCCGGATCAACGATCTGGAGGTCGTGGACCCCTATGACGCCTCCGTGCGCGTCACGACGCTGATGACACAACTGGAGACGGCCTATGCGCTGACCTCCCGCCTCCAGAATATGCGGCTTATCAACTACTTGTGACCTTAGCAGTGCGTATCGTCCAACAGTGAGAATGAAAACATGTACCGGTTCTCCTACGCAGAAGTTCTTGAAGACACGCCACAGACGGCCCGTCAGCGGGAGCGGATCGCCCTTGAGCATTCGATCGAGCTGCTGCAGGCCGCCGAGCAGAGGGGAGCGAGTTCGCGCGAGGCCGTGGATGCGATCTATTATCTGCGGCGGCTTTGGGCGGTCTTCATCGAGGATCTGGCCAAGCCCGAGAACGAACTGCCGAAGGGCCTGCGCGCCGACCTGATTTCCGTCGGGCTGTGGCTCATGCGCGAGGCCGATGAGATCCGGCAGGGACGGTCGACGAATTTCAAGGGCCTTATCGACGTCTCCCGGCTGGTGGCCGAGGGGCTTACATGAAAACTGCCATTCAGATCAGTCTGAAGCCCGGGGAGCGCATCTTCGTCAACGGCGCGGTGCTCCGCGTCGACCGGAAGGTGACGTTGGAGCTCCTCAATGACGTGACTTTCCTGCTCGAAAGTCACGTCATGCAGCTGGAAGCGGCGACCACGCCGCTCCGGCAGCTATACTTTATCGTGCAGACGATGCTGATGGACCCCCTCAACGCCGAGGCCTCCAAGACCCTTTTCAAGAAGACCCTGCCTCCCCTGGCCGATGCCCTCAAGAACGAGGAAATCCTGGCCGGCCTGGATCGCGCCTGCCTCCTCATCGAGGCTTGCAAGGAATTCGAGGCGCTGAAAGCCATACGCGCGCTCCTGCCTCTGGAAGATAAGCTCCTGGCAAGCAAGAAGGCGCATAAAGCAATCGGCTCGGATAAACGGGAGGTCGCATAATGACAGTCGAAGCCACGAGCGCCGCCAGTGCCGCGGCATCGCACGTCGCCAACGTCGAGTCGTCGCGGAAGGCCTCGACGACCCTGGAAAAGGCGTCGCTGGACTATGATGCGTTCCTCAAGCTGTTCATGACGCAACTGAAATACCAGGACCCCACCAAGCCGGTGGACTCGACTGAACTCATCGCGCAGCTCGCGAATTTCTCCAATGTGGCGGAAACGCTCAAGACCAATATCAAGCTCGACACGATGATGAGCCTGTCCGCCCTGTCCCAGGCCGATAACCTGATCGGGCGCACCGTAACCTCTGCAGACGGCGGTATGACCGGTACGGTCGCCGCCCTGCGCGCCATCGCCGGTGGCGCGGTCGCCGTGCTGGAGGACGGCAGCGAGGTGGCGCTGGGCGAAGGCGTCAAGATCACCTGACATGAACCAGGCTGATGCACTCGACATCGTCCGGGCGGCGATCTGGACGGTCATCATGGCGGCAGGTCCGGCGGTCGGGGCGGCCATGGCGGTCGGCATCGTGATCGCCCTCATTCAGGCCCTGACCCAGGTCCAGGAAGTCACGCTGACCTTCATCCCGAAGATTCTCGCCATCCTGCTGATTGCGTCGATCACCGCTCCCTTCATGGGACAGACGATCCACTCTTTCGCGCAGCAGGTTTTTGCGCGCATCGAACATGGTTACTGAAGGGTATGGCCGCGTGCGGGATTGAGGACACGCAACGTGGAGGGGCTTCAGACGGCGGCGTACATAACGGCGCCGCTCCGAATGCATATCAGACTGGCGCGAAAGGCATGTCTTGGCCGTTTTGTCATAGCGCCGTGGGCGGTACACTTTGCTGATATCCGCCTTCAAGCGCGCCTGCTCCTGCGCGGCATGAAATCTGAAACGTCAGGGAGGGGGTAACGAAACAGCGAAAATACGGTTCCGTAACAAGCTTCTATGCGCTAGTGATAATCCTGCCAGCCAGGGGCGGCTGGCTGTCTTGAATCTGTTGCGTGTCAGTTGCCGACGAAAAGGCAGGGAGCGGTCTGTGTCGATTTTTTCTTTGTTAGCCAGTGACTTGAAATCCGTGCGCTCCAACCTCCAGGAAGCAGAGCTTTATGAAATCAGTGTCCGCCGCGGGGAGGGTGACGTTGCGGCGACCGGTGCGCTCGCCATGCGAACGGGCGCGCACACCGGCCGGTCGGCCGCCGACAAGTTCATTCTGCGCGACGCCGAAACCGAGCCCGTCATCTGGTGGGACAACAACAAGGCCCTGGCACCCGAGCAATTCGAGGTTCTGCTCCGGGATTTCCTGGCCCATGCCGCCAGCCGCGAATTGTTCTCCCAGGACCTTTACGCGGGCGCCGATCCGGCACACAGGCTCAATGCGCGTGTCTACACTGAACTGGCGTGGCACTCCCTCTTCATCCGGCACCTGCTGATCGTGCCTCCGGCGGAAGACTTGCCCGGCTTCGAGCCGCAATTCACCGTCATCAGCCTGCCGAGCTTCCGCGCCGATCCCGCTCGCCACGGCTGCCGCAGCGACACCGTCATCGCCTGCGATTTCAGCCGCAAGCTGGTGCTCATCGGCGGCACCTCCTACGCGGGCGAGATCAAGAAATCCGTGTTCACCTATCTGAACTACGTGCTGCCGCCGAAAGGCGTCCTGCCGATGCACTGCTCGGCGAACGAGATGCGCGACGGCACGGGCACGGCCATCTTCTTCGGCCTGTCCGGCACCGGCAAGACCACGCTCTCCGCCGATCCCGAGCGCACGCTGATCGGCGACGACGAACACGGCTGGTCCGACAACGGCATCTATAATTTCGAAGGCGGCTGCTACGCCAAGACGGTGAGGCTGTCGAAAGAACACGAGCCGGACATCTTCGCGGCGTCGAACCGCTGGGGCGCGGTCCTGGAGAACGTCATTCTCGATCCCGAGACCCGCCTGCCCGATTTCGACGACATTACGCTGACGGAAAACACGCGCGCGGCCTACCCGCTCGAATTCGTGTCGAACGCCAGCGCGTCGGGCCGTTCTGGCCATCCCCGGAATATCGTCATGTTGACCGCCGATGCATTCGGCGTGCTGCCGCCCATAGCGAAGCTGACGCCGTCACAGGCGATGTATCATTTCCTGTCCGGCTACACCGCCAAGGTGGCTGGCACGGAAAAAGGCGTTTCCGAGCCGCAGGCGACTTTCTCCACCTGTTTCGGGGCGCCGTTCATGCCGCGCCATCCGAGCGTCTACGGCAACCTCCTCCGCGACCTGATCGCCCGCCACGGCGTGGACTGCTGGCTGGTGAACACGGGCTGGACGGGCGGCAGGTATGGCGTTGGCCACCGCATGCCGATCAAGGTCACGCGTGCGCTGCTGACGGCCGCGCTGACGGGCACGTTGAAGAACGCGGAGTTCCGCCGCGATCCGATGTTCGGGTTCGACGTGCCGGTGGCGGTCGATGGCGTGCCGTCCGACATCCTCGACCCGCGCCGGACCTGGGCCGACAAGGAGGCTTACGACGCGCAGGCGCGGCGGCTCGTCGCCATGTTTGCGGAAAACTTCCGTCATTTCGAAGCGGAAGTGGACGACGAGGTGCGCGGCGCGGGGCCGGTGGCGGCTGCCGCTGCGGAATAAAAGAGCAAACCTGAAGCGGACAAGGCTCCGGATAAGCGCCAGCGGCGCCCGTCCGGGGCCATTTGTTTGGCCGCACGCAAAATTTCGGGGTCCGGCGCGATTTTCGTGAACCTCCTGCTCTGCCCCGGCGACGAATGTGTTGGGGAAAGACAGTAGAAGAAAGGAAATCGAAGATGCGAAAGACCCTGCTTGCTCTGGCATTGCTCGCTGGTGGAGCGCTGGCCCTTACCGTAGCGGCTCCCGCGAACGCCGCGCCCGTCAATCAGCTCGCTGCTGTGGCCCAGATCGCGAAGGCTGACACAGGCGCGACGAACGTCCGTTGGCGGCGTCATCGCCACTGGCGGCGTCACCGCTGGCATCGTCCTCCCCATTGGTGCGGCTTTTGCTGGCGTCACCCCCATCACTGGCGCTGCCGTCGGCACCGGCGCTGCTGGTGGTGGCACGGGCATCGCCGCTGCCGCTGGTGGTAACCCAATGATCCGTTGACCCCGGAACACGCCCGCGCCTCCCCCAGCGCGGGCGTTTTTGTGTCTGCTTTGGATTACATGCAGACGATTGAGAGGGCGCTTTCCCCTGTATTCCTGCGTATTCCCGCGTTAACCATCTGTTAACTATTCAGCGTAAAGCTTTGCGCCAACGTAGTTTTTCCAAAGAACTGATAGGGGATTTTGGCCATGCGCGGGGCTCGTGGTCTGGTGCTGGCGCTTGCCGTCACTGCGGCGGCGGGCGCGGCCATGCTGGCTGGCCGTTCACGGCCGGGTGGCGGTGATGCGCCGCGGTCCCCGGCAGCGGCTACCGTCGATATCCTCGTTGCCGCACGCCCGATCAAGGCGGGTGAAACGGTCGGCGCGGCGGACGTCC
>JBNKDX010000082.1:0-7885 GCA_050288485.1 Rhodomicrobiaceae bacterium
CCATGCTCCCGGTCATGAGCTGGTCGTAAATCAGGCCCAGACCGCTGGCCAAGCTGCCCTTGTAGGTGATGACGTTGAAATTATCGAAGGTGCCCTGAGCGCCTATACGCACCCTGCCGCCCTTCGGCGCATCCGGGTCCACATAGTCGAAATGCTTGAAACCGGCCGGGTATTTCAGCGCACCGACCAGCGACAGACCGTGGTGCTTCTCGTCCGCGGCCGCCCCGGTGACGGCGAAGACGGCGAGCGCGAGGAAGGCGAGAGCTTTCATGCCGGGCAGCCGGTGGGTCGTCATTATTGATCCTTCCCTCGGTCACAGGGACAAACAGGGCGGGCGTAAATTCGTTCGCGCTAACATGCAACGGCCGTAAGGTCAGGCCAAATTAAAAATATTTCATTCGCCCCAATATGAGGCGAAAAAGACCGCTCGCGAGGCAAAGTGCGCATTTCTGGTTAATACAGATCCGGCACGATAATATCTTGATTGTGTGTGCAAATCAGCCCACCCATTCGGGATGAGCGATCACGATGCACGCAACAAAGCTTGGCGGAGCTGCATGAGCGGCGGCGTCAGGTGATCCGTCTGCATAAGAGAGAGTACGGCGTGATGCAGATCGTTGAAATGACGGGCCTGAGCTGGCCTGCCGTCCGCGCCGCCATTGACCTTTACGAGACTGGCGGGATGGCGGCGCTGAAACCGAAGGAACGCGGCCGTTCGCCAGGCGATGGCCGCATCCTGACGGCTGCCCAGGAAGCCAACATCCGCAAACTGATCATCGACAAGCGCCCGGAGCAGCTGAAGATGGAGTTCGCCTGAGTGAGCGCTTGCCGCTCAACGAGTGAACGTTCGCTCAAGCCATCCGGAAATGGCTCGATGAAGAGTACCCCGCGAGAGACTTCACCGCGCCGGATCAATAATTGCGGCGATGTCGCCGCGTTTCAGTAAGGCGTGCGGGACAACGTCGCCCTCGACGTGCTGACGGTCGCGCCGCCGGCGCTCTCCGACTCGGGTATCGACGCATGCTGCAGTTGCGGCGTGCTCTGCTCCGGTTGTGTCTGCAAGGCGTCGTGCAGAGGCGGCGCATAGGCACCGGGCACCGCGGGGCCGCCGCAATCGTCGCGGCCGAAAATCCACGTCTCCACATCGCGTTTCAGGCGTGCGGCAAGTTCCGGCGGAAAAGCGGCGCTGCGCGTGGAAATGAGCGTGTTTTCGTTGAAGGGGGTGAACTGCACCTGGAAGACCTGCGCGTTATCACCCTGCCCCGAGGAAATGACGATCTGCTCGGCTTCGGTCTGACCGTCCGCGACCTGCACGAGCCCGGAGCCCGCATTGTAATGATAGCCGCCGAGCAAAGGATAGGTGCCGCTGAACCAACACGCCTGCATCTTCTCGGCGAAGGCGGCCTTCACCACCTGCGGCCTGCCGAAAGACAGACGCTGCGGCTCGGACCCCTCGACCCTCGCCAGTTGCGGATCCTTCCTGGCACAGCCAGCAGACATGAGCGCCACCAGACAAAGGGCGCCGATCGCATGCGCACGCACAGTCCTGCCCCCGAACCCCGTCAATCCCCTGGTCCTCACCGTGGTGGCGAATGATGTCAAAATTGGGGGCGGAAATGAATGGGCCATGATGTCCTGTGGCGAGATTGCCTCACCCCTTGCAGCGGTTGTCGCCTCTGGCCCAGCGGGCAAGGTCGGCTTTGAAGGCGGCGTCCAGTTTTGCGTCAAGATGGCGGTTCTCGCTGGTGATGACCGAGCCGCCGCCGCTCTCGCCGATCGAGATCCTGTAAACCATCACGCCACGTCTCCTGTCGGGGCCCTTCTTGTAGAGAACGATCTTGGCGGCGCTGTCGTCTCCGGGCGAAACGCTGGCGTGGAAGCCGTGGTCAGGCAGCTTGGGCGCGCCGGGGGTCAACCAGCAGGCATGGATCTGTTGCGCAATCAGCGTATAGGCGGCGACCGGAGACTGGTCCGAATGAACGGAGCCGGATACGACCGGTGCGCCAGCGGTCAGGATGTTCATCTGCGCCAGGCTCGCCAGTGAAAAACCGCTGTCTGCGCTTTTGTCCGTCTGGGTGGCGGCAGCCAGCCGCTTCCTCGGATTACGCTCCGGAAGGGGAGGGATTTCCACCGACGCAACCGCCGCTGTCTGCATCGCCGGAGCAGCGCCTCCTCTTCCATCGGTATCCCCGAATGCGCCGCCGAGCATCGGCATGTCGGGCAGGCCGATCCCCTGCGCGCAGCCGCCAAGCGCAGCGGCAATCACGAAACTTGCGGCACGGGCAAACGCACGCATCTAATGAATTCCCCTCATAAAAACCGGCGCGCTTCAGTCACGGAAATTGACGAACTGCAGCGGCTGCTCGACGCCCAGCGCTTTGACATGGGCGATCGCCGCCTGCAGATCGTCGCGCTGCTTGCCGGAAACGCGAAGCTCATCCCCCTGGATGGCGACCTGCACCTTGAGCTTGGCGTCCTTTAAGGACTTCACCAGCGTCTTGGCAAGCTCCTTGGCGATCCCCGTCTTGATAGCCACCGTCTGGCGCACGGCCTGCCCCGCCGCCTTCTCCGCGGCCTTGTAGTCCAGAACGCCGGGTTCGATCTTGCGGCGCGCGAGATGCGATTGCAGCAATTCGTGCATCTGCTTGAGCTTCAGATCGTCATCCGCATGGATGATGATCTCCGTGTCCTTCCGCTCGGCGCGGGAGTTCGATCCCTTGAAATCGTAACGCTGCGCGATCTCGCGCGACATGTTCTGCAGCGCGTTATCGACTTCCGAGAGGTCTGTTTGCGAAACGATATCGAAGGATGGCACGACTCAGGTCTCCTTGGCTGCCCATAGTCTTGGAATTTCTGGGCGGCTTGCAAGGAAAACCAGGAAAATCTGCACAACCCGTTTCCCGGGCGTTGCAGGGGTGCGTCACTGTCTCAAGTCCCCGATGCCTCAAGTTGGCGCCGGGGCGGGCGCATTACGGGCCGGTGCGCTGAGCGCACATGCGGGAGGCGTCAAACGCGCTTCCCTGCCGCTTCCAGGCGGCGCAGACCGCCGGGGATGGGGTGCGGCGCACGGATCGTATGCTCGTGAGACGAGCGCTCGCTGGCCAGTTCGGACTTCTTCAGTTCCTCCAGGGCATCGGCAAGCTGCGCCTTGGCCTCTTCGAGCTTGGCTTCGAGGCCTGCGACCGACGCGGCCAGATTGCTGCGCCGCTGCGCCGCCGCCTTCGCATAGGTCGGATAGGCGAAATGTTTGCTGTCGCGGATACCGGAGGCTTCCTCTTCGGCTTCGATCTGGCGGGAAAGATCGTCGGCGATGCGCTTGAAGTCGGCGATCATCATCTCGATGTCGGCGACCTTCTGCTGCTTCTCGTTGACCTCGAACCGGCGCAACTTAAGCAAGGTCTCGTTCGGTTTCATCGCGTACGCAAGCCCTCCGCCGGTTGTGCCCGGCGGCGAGCGACTCCTCTCTAGTGGCGGCGGCGCACAGAGGCGGACACCGCGGTTTGGCCCATACTCATGATGCCCCCCAGACATTAAGCGGTAGTAAACTACGACGGGTGTTGTTGATGCGCTGATGCCACATGGCTGCCGCATTTCCGCGGAAAGCCCCGCGCAACCTATGGATGCGCCACAAATTCTGCTAGCTTGGACAGCAAGTGATTCGGCGCCACGAGCGGGCCGCCATTTTGGGGGACTTCGAAGCAACACGGCGGGCAAATTCCCACGCTGCGGTAATCAGCGGAATTCAGGGACGCGGCCTTTGCGGCTGGCACCCGGAGCCGTATTGTGACGGGTTTGCTGCGCCAGCGGGAGCGCCGGCCGGATGTGAGCGCTTAAATCTGTGGCCTGCGCCCGTGTTCCGTCATGGTTCTGCGTATACCATACCTTTAGTTTGAGTCGCATTCTTATCCGCGCTCTGCACGCGGAGCGTGTATAAGTTTTCCCATAAGGGCCTTAAAGCCCCTCCTAACGTCCTGTAGCTCAGTCTTTATTAACCTGTGCCGTTTACTTTTGGTGTGGAATTAACCTTGCCCGGTCGTGTGCCCACGCACCCCACGCGATGCAAGGCCCGCCGGCTTCCCCGGGGCTCGAAGAAACATGAGGAATTAGGATGAGGGTATTGCTTATCGAAGACGACAGGGCGACGGCCCAAAGCATCGAGTTGATGCTGCTCTCTGAAGGGTTCAACGTCTCCACCACGGACCTCGGCGAAGAGGGCGTCGATCTCGGCAAGATCTATGACTACGATATTATCCTGCTGGATTTGAACCTGCCCGATATCAGCGGGTACCAGGTGTTGCGCACGCTGCGCCTCAGTAAGGTGAAGACGCCCATCCTCATCCTCTCCGGCATGGCGGGCATCGAGGACAAGGTTCGCGGCCTCGGCTTCGGCGCCGACGACTACATGACCAAGCCGTTTCATAAAGACGAACTGGTCGCGCGCATCCACGCCATCGTCCGCCGCGCCAAGGGCCACGCGCAGTCGGTCATTCAGACCGGCGATCTGGTCGTCAATCTCGACACGAAGACCGTCGAGGTCAACGGCGAGCGCGTCCATCTGACCGGCAAGGAATATCAGATGCTGGAACTCCTTTCGCTGCGCAAGGGCACGACCCTGACGAAAGAGATGTTCCTCAACCACCTTTACGGCGGTATCGACGAACCGGAACTCAAGATCATCGACGTCTTCATCTGCAAGCTGCGCAAGAAACTGGCGCAGGCGACGGGCGGCGACCATTACATCGAAACGGTGTGGGGCCGCGGCTATGTCCTGCGCGATCCGAAGGACCAGTCCGCCGCAGCCTGAGACGAGCAACTTTGAGAATGCAGACGCAATGCCTCGCCTGTCTTGCCCCCGCCTGTGGGGATGCCTGGGCAATGGCAGGTGAATGAGCGTTGCACGGCCGGGGCGGCAGAGACGTATCCGGTCCAATGAGTGCCCGGCGGCCATGAGCCGGATCCGGCAATTTTCGCGCCGAAAAGGCCGTAGCGCCCCCGTTGCCTCTTCGGATAGAACGTATGCAGGCCGCGCGGTTCCCTTGGCGTCGTCTTGCCTTGACGCAGTTCAAACCCGGCACAAAAGATCTGATCAGCGGCGTCCTCCGGCGGTGCGCGCTTGTGTCCACGGATACACCCTTTTATATAGGAGCATCCTGCCGCGTGCCTGAAGGTGGCAAGCGTGATGGATGCAGCGGTCCGGTTTCACCCGCGGTTTCCCCTCGTAGCGATAGCGCGCAAGGCGGGGATGTCTGCGGTGCCGGGCGCCGGCCGCGAAACTGGAACGAAAGTGAAACCCGGCGATGTGGGAGCGCGGACCATTTCATCCGCCGTACGCGCAGCGCCAGCTCAATCTGCGGAACATTTCATGCCGGCAAACAAAGCCCTGGCCGAGACGCCAGAAAACCCGTTCTTTTCTGCCTCTCTGGCCGACAGCGATCCCGAAGTCTTCGCCGCGATCAAGGACGAACTGGGGCGCCAGCAGCATGAAATCGAGCTGATCGCGTCGGAGAACATCGTCTCCCGCGCGGTGCTGGAGGCTGCGGGGTCGGTGCTCACCAACAAATACGCCGAAGGTTATCCCGGCAAGCGCTATTACGGCGGCTGCCAGTATGTGGACGTGGCCGAAAAACTCGCTATCGAGCGCGCCAAGCGCCTGTTCGGCTGCGCTTTCGCCAATGTGCAGCCGCATTCCGGCTCGCAGGCCAACCAGGGCGTATTCCTGGCGCTGGCTTCGCCAGGAGATACCATCCTGGGGCTGAGCCTTGCCGCTGGCGGGCACCTCACGCACGGCGCGGCGCCGAACCTGTCGGGCAAATGGTTCAACGCCGTCCAGTACGGCGTGCGGCCCGAGGACGCGCTGATCGATTATGACGAAGTGGCGCGCCTCGCCCGCGAACACAAGCCGCGGATCATCGTCGCAGGCGGCTCGGCCTATCCCCGCACCATCGACTTCGCCCGCTTCCGCGCGCTCGCCGACGGCGTGGGCGCGATCCTCATGGTGGACATGGCGCATTTCGCGGGCCTCGTCGCCGCGGGCGTGCATCCGAGCCCGCTACCCCATGCCCATGTCGTGACGACGACCACCCACAAGACCCTGCGCGGCCCGCGCGGCGGTCTCATCCTGACGAACGACGAGGACATCGCCAAGCGCATCAATGCGGCGATCTTTCCCGGCCTGCAGGGCGGCCCGCTCATGCACATCATCGCCGCCAAGGCCGTGGCCTTCGGCGAGGCGCTGCGCCCGTCTTTCAAGACCTATGCGCAGAATGTGATTGCCAACGCCAGGGCGATGGGCGAGGCTATTATGGCTGCGGGCTACGGTCTCGTGACCGGCGGCACCGATACGCATCTGCTGCTGGCGGATCTGCGGCCCAAGGGCCTCACCGGCAAGGCGGCCGAGGCCGCATTGGGGCGCGCTAACATCACCTGCAACAAGAACGCGGTGCCGTTCGACGAGCAGAAGCCGTTCATCACCTCGGGCATCCGTCTCGGCTCGCCCGCGGGGACGTCGCGAGGTTTCGGTCAGCCGGAATTCCGCCAGATCGGGCGCATGATCGCCGAAGTGCTCGACGGTGTGGTGACGAACGGCGAAGAGGGCAATGGCCAGGTCGAGGAGCGCGTCAAGCGAGAGGCCATCGAGCTTTGCGAGCGTTTCCCGATCTATAACTGAACGGTCGTCAAAGCAACTAGAGGCCAGCCATGCGGTGCCCCCATTGCGGTGCTATGGATACGCAGGTCAAGGATTCGCGTCCCACCGAGGATAATACCGCGATCCGGCGACGCCGTTATTGCGCGGACTGCAGCGAGCGCTTCACCACATTCGAGCGCGTGCAACTGCGCGAGCTGACCGTGATCAAGCGCTCGGGCCGCCGTGTGCCCTTCGACCGCGACAAGCTGGCCCGCAGCGTGCAGATCGCGCTGCGCAAGCGCCCGGTCGATCCGGATCACGTTGACCGCCTCATCAGCGGCCTCGTCCGGAAACTGGAGGTTCAGGGCGAAAACGAAGTCGCATCGCAAGCCATCGGCGAACTGGTGATGGAGACGCTTCGCAAGCTCGATCCGGTGGCCTACGTCCGGTTCGCTTCTGTCTACAAGAATTTCCGTGAAGCGCGCGACTTCGAGACCGTTCTCGACGAAATCGCCGGCGGCGGCGCGGGCAGCGGGTAAGAATGGGATGACGCCGATGAGCCTTTGCACCGATGAGCAGTATTAGCTCGCGCGCCGGAGAGGCCAGGCGCACCCTTCCCCAGATGCACGATCTCGCCAACATGACGCTCGCCATCGCGCTCGGCAAGCGGGGGCTGGGCCAGTGCTGGCCGAACCCGTCCGTGGGCGCGGTCGTCGCCGATCCGGTGAGCGGGCGGGTCATCGCTTGCGCCTGCACGGCGGCGGGCGGCCGTCCGCACGCCGAGGCCATAGCCCTCGCCGAGGCCGGTGAAGCCGCGCGCGGTGCCACGCTCTACGCCACGCTGGAGCCGTGCTCGCACTGGGGCAAGACGCCGCCCTGCGCCGATGCGGCCATCGACGCGGGCATCGCGCGGCTCGTCTACGGCGTCGTCGATGCCGACACCCGGGTGCAGGGCGCGGGGCTCGCCAAACTGCGCGACGCTGGCGTCGAGGTCGTGGAAAGCACACTCCAGCCCAAGGCGCGATGGCTGACGCTTGGCCACGAATTGCGGGTGACGGCGTGGCGGCCCTTCGTCCAGGTCAAGCAGGCGGTCGATGCGGACGGCCTCGTTCCGGCGGGTGACGGCGCGCCGGTCTGGGTGACGGGCGATGCGGCGCGCGCGCGCGGCCATCTTCTGCGCGCAGAGGCCGACGCCATCCTTGCCGGACACGGCACCGTGCTGGCGGACAATCCGGACCTGACCTGCCGCCTCCCCGGCCT
>JBNKDX010000083.1:0-7845 GCA_050288485.1 Rhodomicrobiaceae bacterium
AGCGCTACCGGGATGGCGGTGGCCTTGAAGACCAGGGCGATGGCGGCCGTCACGTAGAGGTGCGGCGCGTCCTGGATGTAAGCCTGCCAGGCGACCGACAGCGCCAGGATGAATGCATGCAGCGCAAAGATGTTCAACAGCGCGTAGAGCCGGTCCTGATACAGCAGCATGAAGCTCGCCAGCACGAGGCCGCCTGCCAGAAGATGGGCGATGTCGAAGACGAGACGGTCCATCTACAGGCTCCGCGAGACGAACAGCAGCAGCGTGCCGAGAAAGCCGAGCATCAAGGCGGCCCCAAGGAATTCGGGCACGCGGAATAAGCGCATCTTGGCGACCGCCGTCTCCAGGAATGCGAGCAGAAAGCCGCCAGCGAGGAGTTTGACCGCATACGCGGCCACGCCGACGGCGTAAGCCGCAAGCCCGCCGCCTGCGACGGCAAGGCCCCAGGGCGCGAAGACGCAAGCGATCAGCGACATGTAGAGCAAAAGCTTGAGCGACGCCGCGAAGTCGATCATGGCCAGATGGCGCCCGGAATATTCCAGAACCATGGCCTCGTGCACCATCGTCAGTTCCAGATGCGTCGCCGGGTTGTCCACCGGGATGCGGGCATTTTCGGCGATCGCCACCATGACGAGCGCCACGAGCGCGAGCCCGAGCGACACGCGCAAGCCGACATCGGGTGAGGCCATGAAGGCCGCGATCGTGGATAGCTGCGTCGATCCGGCGACGAGCGCGAGCGTGAAGACGATCAGGAGCATTGCCGGTTCCGCCAGCGAGGCGATCATGACTTCGCGGCTGGAGCCGATGCCGCCGAAGCTGGTTCCCGCATCCATGCCGGCGAGCGCCAGAAAGAAGCGCGCGCTGGCGAGGAGGGCGCTCAAAGCGATGAGATCGGCGGTCCAACTGAACAGAAGGCCCGCGGCAAAGGTCGGCACGAGCGCGGCCGCGACCCATGTCGCGGCAAAAATCATGTACGGCGCGATGCGGAACAGCCAGGACGCATTTTCGGCCAGCACAGCCTCCTTACGCAGAAGCCGCAGGATATCCCGATAGGGCTGAAACACGGAGGCGCCGCGGCGCCGGAGCAGCCGCGCCTTCACCTTGCGAACAAGCCCCGTCAGGAGCGGCGCAACCAGCAGCACCAGCGCCATCTGGATGCCCTGGATGAGGAGGTTGCCGATCAGGTCCACAGCGTCAACACCGTCAGAAGCGCGACCAGGGTCACGAGCACCAGGGCGAGATAGCGCCGGATGGTCAGGAATTGCAGCCGGTTCAGGCTGGTCGCGGCGGCCTCGACGGTGCGGGTGAGCGGCACGTACAGGAAATCCCAGACAGGGTCCCGCAAATCGACGCGCAGGCGCGCGGGGCGGCTGTCGCCCGGCGGCGGCATGTCGATCCGCTCCCGCGCCCGGAACACGGAAGCGCCGAAAACGCGGCGGATCGGTTGCGCAAAGCTTCCGGCCGTGTACTGCGTCACCGGGCTTGGGTCCGGAAAGCCGCAATCCCAGGCTGGCGCGCGGCGTATGGCGCGTGACGAGAAACGGTGCGTCATGGCCACCGCGAGCGAGGTCGAGATCACGGCAAAGAAGAAGACCAGCGCTCCGTTGTATGAGCTGCGGCTCTCCGCGATGGGGACTATGGACAGCCCGGGCGTCGCCGCCTGGACCGGCATGCGGTCGCCCAGCAACGCAAGATTGACCGGCGCGAGACTGTCCATCACCAGCCCCGGAAGCACGCCCGCGGCCAGACAAAGACCGGCGAACAGGAACATGGCGGCCAGCGAGAAGCGATCCATCTCCCTCGCCCCCTCCGCAGCCGCCGTCCTCGCACGGCCGAGAAAGGTCACGCCGAACGTCTTGACGAAGCAGGCGGCGGCGAGCGCCGCGGAGAGCGCCAGGAGCGCGCCGACGGCGGGCACCATGATCCTGAGGCCCCATTGCGGAAGCTGCGGGCTTTGCAGGATCGCCTGAAACGTCAGCCATTCGGAAACGAAGCCGTTCAACGGCGGCAGCGCGGATATGGCCACGCAGCCCACGAGGAAGGCGAAGGCCGTGTATGGCATGCGGTGGATGAGGCCGCCCAGACGTTCCATATCCCGCTCGCGCGTTGCGGTGAGCACCGCCCCGGCGCCGAAGAACAGCAGACTCTTGAACACGGAGTGATTGAAGACGTGGAACAGGGCGGCGGTCAGGGCCAGCGCGGCGGCCCAGCCCATGCCGTTGGCCTGAAACGCGAGGGTCAGCCCCAGGCCGATGTAGATAATTCCGATGTTTTCAACGGTGTGATAGGCGAGCAGGCGCTTCAGATCGTGCTGCATCAGCGCGTAGAGCACGCCAAGCACCGCCGTCGCGCCGCCGAGCGCGAGGACGGCCATGCTCGCCCCCCACGAAGGCTCGCCCAGAAGGTCGAAGATGATGCGGACGAAGCCGTAGACGGCGACTTTCGTCATGACGCCGCTCATCAGGGCGGAGACGTGGCTCGGCGCCGCCGGGTGCGCAAGCGGAAGCCAGACATGGAGCGGGACCAGCCCGGCTTTTGAGCCGGCGCCGAGCAGGACCAGGGTCAGGACCACCGCCTCAACACCCGGCGCATGATCGGCGCTGCGCATCGCGGCGAAACCGTAGGCCCCGCCCGGCCCCGCGAGCAGGCTGAAGGCGAGCAGCAGGGCCAAGGTGCCGAAACTCGCCATGAGCAGATAGATGTAACCGGCGCGGATGCTTTCGCGGTCCCGGTGGTGCGCTATGACGAGCGCCCAGGAAGCGACCGACATGAACTCCCAGGAAAGCAGGAACGTGAAGGTGTCGTCGGCCAGTACCACGAGGTTCATACCGGCGAGGAACGCGGGGAAGAACGGCAGAACCCGGTGTGGCGCCGGCTCGTGGCGGCCGTAGCCGAGGCCATAGAGGCTTGCCGCCGCCCCGCCCAGGTTGACGATGACGAGAAAAAACGCGGCGAGCGCATCCACACGGAAGTGTGCGCCAAGCCACGGCAGCCCGAGGGGGAGCTTGAGCGCCGAAACCGCACCCCCATCCGCAACAAGGTGTGCGCCAGCGGCGGCAAGCGCGATGCCGGACGCGGCCAGGCTCGCCCCATAGGTCACCCGGTGGGTTGCGCGCAGGCGCAACAGCGTCACCGAAGAGACGGCAGCGACGAGAAGAAGTGCGATGCACCAGAGGATCACGGCAACCGGCATCGGGCCCGCCCCGTCACGCGGCCTGCCGCGGAGTGCCCGGGCCGTCGTCTCGCCACGGATCGACGCCAAGCGAAACCAGCGCAACACGCAGTTGGGCAGCGGTTATCATGGTGAGAGTCGTTTATTGCTATTGTACATCTGGGAGCGTGTCTAAGATATATATGCCGCCAATTCAAGGATGATCGCCGGTAATACACGCATTATTGCGCCGGATGCGTTGGAAGCGTTCGGGAGCTGCGCGAATAAAAAAAGCCCGGGACCGGGCGAGGCCTCTTTCAAATCCCGAGTGGCTAGACCGCCCGCGCTTCCTGCCCGCGACGCAAGGAAATATTCCTTCGTTCGGCCGGGCGCCATTCCTCCGCCCCGGCCATGCGGATGCAACGAGCCGCCGCGCGGAAGCCGCTGTCAAGGCCGCGAAGCGCCCCGAAGGGGTTCAGCCTTGATGGCGGTTGAGCACGGCGGCAAGTTTCGGCGTGGCGGGGCAGCGCAGGCCGCGGGCTACCACCTCGAAATCCAGAATAGCCCAAAAAGACGATCCGCCTGTCCGGCGCCGCTACGCGCCCCGATGCGCTATTTCCGCTGCACGAAATCTCTGATCTCGTTGGCCAGATCCTCCGCGGCGAGGTCACGGAAATAGTGGTCCGCGCCGCGCAGCGTCTTGAACGTGATGTGCTTCGGGTCGGGAATGCCTTCGATCGCGGGGGCCAGTTCGGCGGTGAGCGGGTCCAACTCGCCTGCGACAATGAGCGTCGGCGCCTTGACAAACGGCAGCAGGCTCGGCGTGTAGAGGTTCTGATTGGGCCCGTAGTAATTGACGAAGGCCCCCGCCGTCACCCGTGCGTCATCGCAATTGAGGAAGCCCACGCCGGTGAGCAGCGTCATGGAGCCATCATCCGCCACCAGTTTTTCCGCTTGTTCGAGTGCCGGCTGCAGAGGCTTGCGAAAGCGCAACTCGTACTCGCTCGCCGCGTTGCCCGCCGTCTGCGCCAGTGGGGCGATCAGCACGAGCTTGCGCACGGCCTTGTCCAGATATTTGACGGCGTAGATCGCTGCCTGATTGCCGCCGCGCGAGTGACCGGCAAGGGTGATATTCGCCGCTCCCTGCTCTTTCAGCCAGTCCACCCAGGTGCGGATTTCCTCGGCGGCGTCTTCGTTGCGGTGGTCCTGCTCGATTACGCAGTCGAACATGCCGCGCCGCTCGTTCAGCCCGAGGCTCAGCGTAATGGCCAGCGAGTTGACGCCGCGTTCGCGCAGGAGTTCCTGCAGGGCCGACATGATCTCCATCCGGTGATGGCCGAGCGTACCGTGCACGAGCAGCACCACGCCGTCGTGCTTCAGCGATTTGCCGGGCGCGATGTCGAGTTCGCCGGTGACGTCGAGGCCCTGGTGCTCGGTCTTCACCTCCTCGGCCCGCAAAGGGCTGAGCAAAAGAAAGGCGCCGGTGAAGGCGGCGAGCAGCCAAGCCGGTAATGCTTTGAGACTCATGCCGAACATATGCCTCACCTTGGCGGCGCCGCCAACCCCTATCCGATCGCAGTCAAGAGTCCGCGCGAGGCGGACACGCATGAAAATCCCGAAGTCAGGACTTCTTCCCGGAGCGTGGACGGCGGCTCCGCGCCATCCGCCGCCGGAACGCCATGATATTGAACAACTCGGTCAAGGCGGCGAACGCCATGGCGAAATAGATATAACTCCGCGGGACATGGAAGTGGAAGCCGTCGGCAACCAGCGCCACGCCGATGAGCATCAGGAAGGTGAGCGCCAGCATCTTCGTTGTCGGGTGTTTTTCGATGAAGCGGCTGACCGGGGTGACCGCCACGTACATCACGCCGATGGCGACGACGATGGCCGCTATCATGACCTCGATCAGTTCCGCCATGCCCACGGCGGTGATGATGGAGTCGATGGAGAAGATGGCGTCGATGATCACGATCTGACCGACTACGGCGCTGAAAGAGGCGCCGAACGCCTTGAAGCCGTTGCCGTTGCCGTTGCCGTTGTCTTCGCCCTCGATTTCGCCATGGACCTCCTGCGTCGCCTTGATGATGAGGAATATGCCGCCCGCGATGAGGATGATGTCGCGCAGCGAGAACGCCCAGACATAGATGCTGAACAGCGGTTCCCGCATGCCGATCACCCAGGCGATCGAGAACAGGAGCAGTATGCGGAAGACGAGGGCGAACAGGAGGCCGATCTGCCGCGCGCGTTTGGCGCTGTCAGGCGGCAGCCTGTCGGTGACGAGTGACAGGAAGATGACGTTGTCGATGCCGAGGATGATTTCCAGCGCGGAAAGCGCGACGAAACTCAGCCAGATATGCGGATCCAATAGCACTTCCATTGTTCCCCTCCTCCGTGCCAGCCCGTGAACGTTTCCGCATTACCCCAATTGCGCCGCGGCGTATATGGCCAATCGGTGGAAATGCCAGCGATTCAAGCGCAAAACGGTGGCAATCACGAGACGGAGCGCTCGGCGGCTACAGAATCATCCTCTCCCTGTACCGAGCAGAAAAGCCCTGCGCCGACGAAGTAGACGGCTGATGCGACGAGCACGGCCTCAAGCGGCAGGCTGGCCGGAAAGCCGGTCGCCAGCACCGCAACCGCGCTTGCGCTCCAGGCCAGGACCACGCCTGCGGTCACTTGCCGCAACTGCCGCGATCGCACCGGGTGCACCCATTTGATGGGGAAGAACGTCAGGGCCACGAGGCTCGCCACCAGGGTAAAGGCGACGACGCCGGGGACGGAAAGCGCGAACAGATAGAGCGCGACCACGTTCCAGAGCGCCGGAAAGCCGACGAAGAATCCGTCGCTGGTCTTGCTCCTGCGATCGCTGAAATGGAAGAGCGATGACAACAGGATGGCGGTGACGGCCACGGAGTCGAATGGAGCCGCCATGAACCGACCCTCGTAGATCATGTAGGCGGGGACCATGACGTAGGTAACGTAATCGACGATGAGGTCGAGCCGTTCGCCCGAGAAGCGGGGCAGCCTTTCCTTGACATGGAGGCGCCGCGCCATCGGGCCGTCGAGCGCATCGACGATGAGCGCCGCGCCGAGCCAGGCGAACGCCGCCTCCCATTGGTGCGCGGCCACGGCAAGCAGCGCCTGAAAGCCGAGGACGGCGCCAAGCGCAGTGAAGATGTGGACCGCGAATGCCGGGACGAAATTGCGCATAGCCGGACGCCTTACTTCAACAGCTACGGCCGGGATGTACCCCCGAGCCCGTGAACGCCCTTCCTCCGTTCTCATCGGGCAGAATCCCGATAATGCGAGGCGACGGATACAGGCTCCCCTTCCGCCAAAGATAAATGGCCGGAACGCGTCCGGCCAGCACGAATGATATGGCGTAAGCAGAAATTGGCGCACACCGCTTCAGAACCGGTGTTTGATCGACCCCTTGATCTGCACGTCGTCGCTCGGCTCCTCGTGCTTATCAACGGCAGGGTCGTTGCTGCCGCCGTAGAGCAACTCAAGGCCGAAATCCAGCTTCGGCAGTTTGCCGATGGTGCCGATGCCGGGAATTTTGACTTCAGTACCCGAATTGGCGTCGCTTGGCGTCGTCAGCGCGATGCCTTTGCCCTCCGCGGGCTTCTGCAGTTCCAGCTTCGGCGCGACGGCTGGCGCGGCCTGCTTGCCCGCCACAGGCTGTGCCGCAGACGGAGTGACCGCCGTTTCCGTGAAGGCGCGCGCATCTCCGGCGCCGGCAACGGCGACCCCGAGCGCCAGCCCCCCGGCCGCGATCATGTTTGTGAGAAGTTGCTTCGCCATCTCATCAGCTCCAATCCTGAGTACTAAAATGGCCGCTTAGCGCACGCATTGCAAGTTTGTCGTTTTGCCCATTAACGCATTGAAAATAAACGTATTATTTCAAAAAATCGCTGGCATTGTGGTGCATCCGCAACAGAATCGGCGTCGACACGCCTTATTTCGGCCGCAAACCGGGACGTCTTTTTCCATAAAGCGGCAAGAATAGGGAAATACCCGGGCCTTTCTTCCGCAGATATGGCCGATTTGCCGCTGTTGCGGTGGATAAATCGAGCATGCCGGTGAGGCATTGCCGCCACAATGTCGCCATATCGCGGCGTAGAAACGCAACATAGTGCGTCCACGCACAAAAATTGGCGCTGCGGCCAAGTGGCATGTGGACGATTCGCGGACCGGCATGCGCCGCTATGGCCGCCGGGCGGACGCCCCGACTCAGTGGCGCCGCCGCCGGTGCCGCCGCCTTACGTGCTTCCGGCGCACATGCCGTTTCACGCGCGTCTTCGGCTTGGGCTTGGGCGCAAGCGACGCGGTCATATCCACGGTCCGTAACGGAACGAGCTTTGGCAGTTGCTCGGCTGCATTGCAGGCTGGTCCCTCTCCGGCGTCCGCCGGAACGGCGGCGCTGAAACTCGTTCTGTGAACGAGCGGCGACGGTCGCTGGACCGCGGACCGCGCATTCCGCAGCGCCGCAACAGGTTTGACCGATGCGCCGGGCGGGAGAGCGGCGATGACCTGCTCCTCCGGGATCTTCTCGAGCACATCCGCCATCCTGAGGCCGCAGTCGATGCGCAGCCGCCGCCGTTCGCGGCGCGCGCCGCTCCTGTCCTCCGCGGGGTCGGGTTCCGCCCATTGCCGCACCGGGCCAGTATCGACATGGACGAAGGCCGGCC
>JBNKDX010000084.1:0-7825 GCA_050288485.1 Rhodomicrobiaceae bacterium
GCTGGGCGCCAAACGCACCGTGATCGGCGTGGAGAAGAACAAACCAGAATCGATTGCCGCCCTGCAACAACACATCGGCGACCTGCCCATCGAGGTGATGGCCGCGCGCGGGGCGGAGACGCTGCGTTTCGGGCCGATGAAGCCGGTGGGCCTGAGCAATCCGCACCGGGACGGCGAGCGCCCCCATGCCGTGGCGCAGCTCCGTCAGGACAATGCGCTGGGCAGCCTATGGAACATGGTCGGTTTTCAGACCAAGCTGAAACACGGCGAACAGACGCGCATTTTCCGCATGATCCCAGGGCTGGAGAAGGCGGAGTTTGCGCGGCTCGGCGGCCTGCACCGCAACACGTTTCTCAATAGCCCGAAGGTGCTGGACGCCGCCTTGCGTCTGCGCGCCTGCCCGCGGCTGCGTTTTGCGGGCCAGGTAACGGGCGTCGAGGGCTATGTGGAGTCGGCGGCGATCGGGCTGGTGGCCGGGCGGCATGCGGCGGCGGAGCGGCTGGGAAAAGAGATCGCGCCGCCTCCGCCCACGACGGCGCTGGGCGCGCTCCTTGCGCACATTACGGGCGGACACATCGCGGGCGAAGAGGGCGGCGCGCGCTCGTTCCAGCCCATGAACGTGAATTTCGGGCTGTTCCCGCCGGCCGGCGCGGTGAAGAGCGCGGATGGCAAGCGCCTGCGGGGGCGCGACAAGGCGGCGGCGCGCAAGCGGGCGCTCACGAGCCGCGCGCTGGCGGATTTGGAAGGGTGGCTGGTGCGCTCTTGCGCCTGACGACCGGGCGGGAAGGTGTCGCGCATCCTGTGTCATGTGCTTGAGATTGCGCGTTTCCCTGGCGCGCCGTCATGCGTCAACTGCCGGATTTGGGTTCGATCTCGAAGGCGATACGCTCAGACGCTGGCGCAGCCTGAACGATGAGAGCAGATTGGTTGTGGCGTGAACGGGGTATATCACCAAAGTTTTGTTTGATATTCCTGCCTTCATGTTTGAGATATCCTCCAGTGAGGATATCGCCGCCCCGCCCGGCGCGGCGCCAGGAACAAGGACATTTCATGGCAGTAGCCGATGGCAACGAGGCAGGCGCGCGGATTGAAAGCCGCGAGGAACTCGTAGCGTATCTGGAGGCGGGCTGCAAGCCGCGCGGGGCTTGGCGCATCGGCACCGAGCACGAGAAATTTCCGTTCCACATCGCGGACTTATCCCCTGTGCCCTATGACGGCCCGACGGGCATCGCCGCGCTGTTTAACGCGTTATGTTCGCGTTTCGGCTGGGAGCCGGTCTATGAGGGCGAGAACGTCATTGCGCTGAAGGATCCTCTGTGCAAGCAGGGCGGCTCGATTACGCTGGAACCCGGCGGACAGTTCGAATTGTCCGGCGCGCCGTTCCAAACCCTGCACGAGACCTGCGCGGAAGTGGCCAATCACCTGCGGCAGGTGGACGAGGCGGGCGAGGCGCTCGGCATCCGTTTCCTGGGTATGGGCTTTTCGCCGAAATGGGCGCTGGCCGAAACGCCGCCCATGCCCAAGGAGCGTTACCGCATCATGCGCGACTACATGCCCTCCGTGGGCCGGTACGGTCTCGACATGATGTTCCGTTCCTGCACGGTGCAGGTGAATCTCGACTTCGCCAGCGAAGCCGACATGGTGAAAAAGATGCGCGTCGGGCTGGCCCTGCAGCCGGTCGCGACAGCGCTGTTCGCCGCCTCGCCCTTCACCGAGGGGCGGCCCAACGGCTTCCTCAGTTTCCGCAGCGAAATCTGGCGCGACACGGACAATGCGCGCACTGGCATGCTGCCCTGGGCGTTCGAGGACGGCATGGGCTTCGAACGCTACGTGGACTACGCGCTCGGCGTGCCGATGTACTACGTTTATCGCGACGGCCAGTACATCGACACGGCTGGCGCCTCCTTCCGCGACTTTCTGGCGGGCAAGCTGCCGCAACTGCCCGGCGTATTCCCCTCGCTCGCCGACTGGTCCGATCATCTGACGATGCTGTTCCCCGAGGTGCGGCTGAAGCGCTTCCTGGAGATGCGCGGCGCCGACGGCGGACCGTGGCGGCGGCTGTGCGCGCTGCCGGCGCTATGGACCGGGCTTTTGTATGACGCGGCGGCGCTGGAGGCGGCATGGGCGCTGGTGCGCGGCTGGACAGCCGACGAGCGGCAGGCGATGCGCGACACGGTGCCGCGCTTCGGGCTGAAGGCGGGGGCGCCGGGCGGGCGGATCGTGTGCGACGTGGCGCGCGACGTGCTGACCATCGCGAAGGCCGGACTGGAGGCGCGGGGCTGCGCCGATCTGTTCTGCGGCACCGAAGCCCGGTATCTGGAGACGCTCGAAGCCATCGCCGCCAGCGGTGAGACGCCCGCCGAGGTGATGCTCAGGCGGTATGAGGATGAGTGGGGCGGGCGAATCGATCCGCTCTTCGAGAGCGAGGCGTACTGAGCCTCTCGCAAAGATGCTGTCAAGGCCGCAAAGCGCCCCGAAGGGGCTCGGCCTTGATGGCGGTTGAGCACGGCGGCAGACTTGGGCGTGGCGGGGGCCGCCCCGGATGCCCGTTACCCGCTCGAAATTTGAAAAAGCCCTTTTTGGCGAGCCGCCAGCGCTATCTTCCAGCAGAATTAAAGTTTCCTTGGTCTCTGAAAAGCATAATTCGCCCTGCTGCGAAGTACGGATTGTTCCGTCGCAACTAAAAAAGAAAGAACGGTTTTAATAACCGTGCAGTTTCTTGCGAATGCAGGACGGCGGCGCGGCGGCAGAGACATGCGGCGAAGGGAGATGGTGTGATGACGGTGAAATGCAGCCTTGCGTCCCTCGGCCTGATCGCGGTGTCCGGCGGGTTCTGCCCGGCCGCTGCCGAAACGCCCCCCGCGCAGCTGCCTGAAACATCGAGAGCATCGCTCACCGCCGAGGTGCCCGCGCCGGTCATGGGCACGGTCATGCATCCGGGATACGCCATGGCGATCGCCCGCAAGGCGTATGTCTGGGGCTGGCCGCTGGTCAACATGATGAATCGCAGTGCGGGCCTCACGCGGGCAAAGGAACCCGCCCTTCTGAACGGCGTGCTGCCGGTTGCGCCCATGGGGCGCATAGCGATGCTGACCGGTTTCATCGACCCCCGCCAGAAGATGATCGCCTGCCCCAATCATGACATGGTGCACGGTCTCGGCTTCTTCTCGCTGGACAAGGAGCCGGTCGTCGCCCAGGTTCCCGATTTCGGCGAACGCTTCTGGACCTATGCGCTTTTCGACGCGCGCACCGACCGGTTCGGCAAGCTTGGCAGGCAGTACGGCACGAAGCCGGGTTTCTATCTGATTGCCGGACCGGGCTGGAAGGGCAAGACTCCCGAGGGCATTACCGCGGTGATCCGTTCGCCCACCGCGCTCGCCAGCGCCATGCCCCGCGTGTTCATGGACGGCACTGCCGAGGACCGGGAGGCGATCCAGCCCCTGATCGGTCAGATCGTTTTTTACCCGTTGTCCGAATATGACCGCAGCATGAAGACCTCGGACTGGAGCAAGCTGCCGTCCGTAGCCGGGCCGAAGCCCCCCCACGGGCCGCTGGGCGAGGTGCGCTGGGTCGTGCCAGCGAAATTCTTCGATCAGCTCGGCGAAGTGTTGCGGACCGTGCCGCCGCTTCCCGGCGAGGAAGCGCTCTACGACCAGTTCCGCGTGCTGCTGGACGCCGCGGCGCAGGACCGGCAGATCAAGCGCGCGCTCATGGCGGCGGCGGTGGAAACGGAGCGGCAGGTGATCGCGCCCTTCGTCCGCTGGAAGTACAATGGCCGCCCTGCGGGTAACGGCTGGAACCGCTCGACCAACAACGGGCATTTCGGCACCGACTACTTCAACCGCACCGGCACGGCGAAGTCGAACATGTTCGACAGCGCGGCGGAAGAGACGCAGTATTTCTATACAGACAACGATTCCAAAGGCAAACGGCTTCACGGCGCGAACAGCTATGAAATCACGTTCGCCGCGGGCGAATTGCCGCCCGTGAACGGCTTCTGGTCGCTCAGCCTCTACGACGAGGAGCATTTCTTCTATCCGAACCGGCTGCGCCGCTACGCGCTCGGCTCCAGGGACGAAAGCCTGCAATACAATCCGGACGGCTCGCTCACGCTTTATGCGGGCGCCAGATCGCCGGGCGGCGACAGGGAGACGAACTGGCTTCCGGCGCCGGACGGGCCGTTCTCCTTGTACATCCGCGCCTATTGGAGCAAGGCGCCCGTCCTCGACGGTTCATGGACGCCGCCAGCCGTGGCCAAGGCGCAGATGCTGAATGTGAGCGGGCGTTGAGGCGCAGCGAAGCAGGCTACTGCTGACCCGGCCGTCAAACAGGTTCCTTTCTCAGCCCTCTCCCCTCGCGGGAGAGGGGGCGGCCGGAAAATGATTCACTTGTTGTTCAACCTTCCCTCAGGCTATGCCGCCAACCGTGGTTCGCCGATCGTCCGCAGCTCACGGGCGGGCGGGCGGCGGCTCGGGTGCTGCCCCCGGCCAGGGCTGCGCGTCCTGCGCCGCTGCGAAGGCGGGGCTTCGGGCGGGTAGGACAAATCGACAGGGGGCTTGCGCCGTTCACAGCCGCAGTCTTGCCGCCCTATTTCCGCCTCATTGGTCAGCAATATCAACTACAAATTGTGTATTTCTCGCATAAGTTGCAACTTTGGCGAGTGTGCGATTCGATTCTGTCAGGAATTGGAAGCTGTGCCAATTTGAACGCAGTTATCATCTGGAGATGTTTTTTTTCCCATTTTTTTGACACTTGTCACGGAAGGCTGTTTGTCTCGTGTGAGATTGATGCTATAAAGAAGCTGTCTTTCAGGGGAGCGCAACTGCTGAAGCCTTCATCTCCGTGTCGACGATCACGTTCAGATGATGGATGCACAGATGCGAGGCCCCGTGGACGGGGCCTCCTGACGTTTGGTTTTGCGTACGTCAGGCGGTCCTGCTACTTTCCAGCGGTGCGCGGCAACCCCATCTCACGTCTCCGAATAATCAAATTGTTTTGCGATCGCTCGCAGGACATTCAGTTTTGCGAATCCGATGTGGCTTATTGCCCGGCATTCGATCCAGCGCTATGTTCGCCGCGGAAGGAGATGACCATGCCCGAGCCGTCCGTCCCAGCAGCGCACTTGTCCCGCAATCCCGGCCACGCACGGCGTTTCACCAGGACCGCCGTCACTCTGGGGGTGCTCGCCGGACTGACCGGAGGCGCGGCGCTCCACGCCGCAGCCGGGCATCTGCAGGGCCTCATCCTCGATTATGCGTGGCGTTCGGCCGCGACACAGGCCGGTACGCCGCCGGCTTTCGGCGGCGGGCAAACCTCGGGGCCGAAGCTGAGGTCCACGACGGTGCTGCAGGGCGTCAACGGCGAAGTCTTCTCCTCGCCGGGCATACAGGCCTCTGCCGATGGCGCCGTCACCCCGGACATGTTCGAGACCGGCCCGCTCGCCAACATCTCCCCGGCCGCATGGAACCGGCTCTCCGCAGGCGATTGCATCACCCTGACCACGAAAGGCGGGCAGAAGCTTTCCTTCCGCATCATCGGCGCCCATCCAGCGGGCGAGCCGAAGGCGGAGATGCTGCCGAAGATCGACCTCGCCGTTACGGCGTGCAGCGGCACGGGCGAACCGATCGCCAAGGCGGTGATCGAACCTGCACGTCAGCCCACGGCGCAGCACAGCTTGTAACCCGGGCCGCGCGCGGGTATCCCGTTCCGGCCGATGTAACCTCGCCTGCGTTCCCACAGGCGCCGTTCTTCCTTCTCGCACTGAAGGGGACGGTTGTTGCGTATCGCGCAAGATCTCATCAGCGGAAAACCAGGGCGATCACGCAGGACCATGGCTCCGCCAGACGAACCAGACACGAGCGCCTGGCCGCGTTTCCTGCCCTGCGGCGACGCGGCGCTCACCGTCGAGCTTGGCCCCGGCGTCGACCGGCGCGTGAACGCGTGCGCCTTGCGCCTGCACCGCACGCTGGCGGCCGCCCCGCCACCCGGCGTGACCGGAAGCTTCCCCGCCTTCCGCTCGGTCCTCGTCGAGTACGATCCTTTGCAAACCTCCCCGGCGGACCTGCGCGCGGCGCTTGAAGGCCTGCTCGGCGCGCTGGACAGCGCCCCCCTGCCCTCGCGCCGCTGGCTGCTGCCGGTCTGCTATGAGGACGAGGTTGCAATGGATCTCGACACGGCCGCCGCTCTTGCCGGTCTCACGCCCGGGCAGCTGATCGAATGCCACAGCAGCGAGACATATTACGTGTACATGCTCGGCTTCCTGCCGGGCTTCGGCTATATGGGCGACCTGCCCGAGCGCCTGCGCCTGTCGCGGCGCGCCGATCCGCGCACGCATGTGCCCAGGGGCGCGGTGGCCATCGCGGCAAGCTTCACGGCGGTCTATCCGCTGGAAAGTCCTGGCGGCTGGCACATCATCGGGCGCACCCCCGCCATTCTCTTCGATCCCCATGCGCCGGAAGCGGTGCTGCTCGCCCCTGGCGATCGGGTGCGCTTCAAACCGGTTTCGGCAGGTGAATACGCCGCCCTCGCGCGCCAGCCCCGCGGTGGCGCAAGTCTGGAGGCGGAGGCGGCATGACGCCTGGCCTGCTCGTCACCGCGCCCGGCCTTTCCGCGACGCTCCAGGATATGGGACGTCCCGGCCATCAGGCGCTGGGCGTGCCGGTGTCCGGTGCGCTCGACCCGGACGCGCTGCAGATCGCCAACTGGCTGGCGGGGAACGAGGGCGGCGAAGGCGCGATCGAGATGCGTTTCAGCGGTCCGGCTTTCGAGGTGCAGGGAGCGGCGGCGCGCGTGGCGGTGGCGGGTAGCGGCGTCGAAATCCGTTTCGGGCCGTCGGATGAAGATTTCGTCCCGGCCTGCCGCAGCGTCACATTCGCGCCCGGCCAGCGGTTCCGTGTCGCGCTCCGGGGCGGGGCGGCGTGCTATCTTGCGGTTGAGGGCGGATTCGACGTCACGCCGGAGCTGGGCAGCGTTTCGACGCTCGTCGCTGCGGGGCTCGGCGGCTTCGGCGGCCGCGCTCTAGCCGGGGGGGATCATCTGCCCCTGCGGCGCGCCGCCAGCACAGGCCGCGGCGAGCAGGTCATGCGCCTGCCGCCCCTCGGTGTCCCAGAATACCTCCGCGTCATCCTCGGGCCGCAGGACGATCATTTTACGTCTGCGAGCATCGCTGCGTTGCTGGCACGCGGCTTCAAGGTTTCGGCCGCCTCGAACCGCGTCGGCCTGCGCCTGGAGGGCGAGCCGCTGCGCCACGCCAAGGGCGCCGACATCATTTCCGACGGCACCGTCCTCGGCGCCATCCAGGCGCCCGGCTCGGGACAGCCGATCATCCTCATGCCCGACCGCGGCACGACGGGCGGTTATCCAAAAATCGCGACCATCATCAGCGCCGACAGGCCCGCCCTTGGACGCATAGCGCCCGGTGCCACTCTGCATTTCCGGGCCGTCAGTCACGAAGACGCCGTCGCCGCCCTGCGCACGCACCAAGCGTGGCTCGCGGAGTTGAAGGCATCCATCCGCTCCTGGCGCGATGCGGAGGCCGCGCTGACCGAGGCTCTCTGGCAAGAGAACATCATCAGCGGCGTCACCGACGCGCGGAGCTAATGACCTGCATCCGGGCGTGCAACCGGCAGGATCGCCGGAACACAAAGAAAGGCCCGGCCGGTCTGAGGTCATGTCTCGAACCCTCATCCGGCCGGGAGCGGCGCCTTCGGTGTCGGAAGACGCACGGTGGGAGGAAGCGACGGCGGCATAAAGCCGGGGCTATCGTTTGGGCGAGTCCGTCACTGCCAGGGCCAGAAGATAACAAGAACGTGAAGCGCGGCAATCC
>JBNKDX010000085.1:0-7792 GCA_050288485.1 Rhodomicrobiaceae bacterium
CTGTTCGATACCCTCGGTGACGGCGGCCGCCGTGCGCTGCACTTCGCCCGCGATCCAGCGGTTGATGGTCTCCTTCGCCTTTTTCGGATCAAAGCTCTTTTTCGGCGCGCAACCGTTCATCTCGCCGAAACGGGCGGCATTCCAGATCTTGGTGCCGAAATTGCGGTAGCCCTCGACCACCTGCATCGATAGCTTGATGTCGCGCCCCTGCGCCGCCATGGCCGCCAGGGTGAAGCGCAGCGCGTCGGCGCCGTAGCCGGTGATGCCCTTCGGATAGGCCTTCTTCGTATCGGCGGCGATGCGCTTGGCGACGTCCGGCTTCAGGCCGTTGGTGCGCTTGGTGATCAGCGTGTCCAACTCGCAGCCGTCTATGATGTCGAGCGGGTCCATGACGTTGCCCTTGGACTTCGACATCTTCTGGCCCTTCTCGTCGCGGACCAGGGCGTGGATGTAAACCGTGTGAAACGGCTCCTGCTTCGTGAAATGCAGGCCCATCATCATCATCCGCGCCACCCAGAAGAAGATGATGTCGAAGCCGGTAACGAGGACGTCCGTCGGGTAATAGCGCTTGAATTCGGGTGTCTTGTCGGGCCAGCCGAGCGTCGAGAACGGCCACAGCGCCGAGGAAAACCACGTGTCGAGCACGTCGGGGTCACGCCAAATTGCAAATCTCTCGGGCTTTTCGAGACCTTTGCCCATCTGGGGAGCATAAATCTCGTTAAGTGCCTGTCTCTCGTCATCTACAACAACGACTTCGTTCGCATTGTAGTGCTCGCGAGCCAGCGCAACTGCTTCCGCTTCCGTTAGCGCAACAAATTCCTTTGTTTCTCGCTTAAAGACGTCGGTACTGCCAAGCAATAAGGAGTTGTTCTCGCCGAATATGTGCCCGTACCACGCCGGGATCTGATGCCCCCACCAGAGCTGGCGTGAGATGCACCAGGGCTGGATGTTGTGCATCCATTCGAAATAGGTCTTCGACCAGTTTTCGGGGACGAATTTCGTGCGCCCGTCCTCCACGGCCTCAATAGCGGGCTGCGCCAGCGTCTTGGCGTCCGCGTACCATTGCTCGGTCAGCCACGGCTCGATGATCACGCCGGAGCGGTCGCCCATGGGCACCTTGTTCAGATGCGGCTCGATCTTCTCCACAAGGTCCAGCGCTTCCAGATCGGCGACGACACGGCGCCGCGCCTCGAAGCGGTCCAGCCCGCGATAGGCCTCCGGCACGTTCTCGTTCAGATTGGCGTGTTGGTCGAAAATGTTGATCATCGGCAGATCGTTCCGCCGCCCGACCTCGAAGTCGTTGAAATCATGTGCGGGCGTGATCTTCACCGCACCGGAACCCTGCTCGGGGTCGGCGTAGTCGTCGGCGACGATCGGGATTTCGCGCCCCACAAGCGGTAGCTCGACCATCTTGCCGACATACGCCTTCCAGCGCTTGTCGTTCGGGTTCACGGCCACGGCTGTGTCGCCCAGCATCGTCTCGGGGCGCGTGGTGGCGACGGTAATGTATTTGTTCTTGAGGCGGCCGGGGTTCTTTATCGGATAGCGGAAATGCCAGAGATGGCCGTCCACCTCGTGCTGCTCCACCTCGAGATCAGAAATCGCCGTGTGCAATTTCGGGTCCCAGTTGACGAGCCGCTTGTCCTTGTAGATCAGCCCTTCGCGGTAAAGCTCGACGAACACCTTGAGCACCGCGCGGCTCAGGCCCTCGTCCATGGTGAACCGTTCACGGCTCCAGTCGCAGGAGGCGCCGAGCCGCTTGAGCTGGCCGATGATGGTGCCGCCCGACTCCGCCTTCCATTCCCACACGCGCTTCACGAACGCCTCGCGGCCCATGGCGCGGCGGTCGGGAAGCTGGCGCTCCATGAGCTGGCGCTCGACGACGGCCTGCGTGGCGATGCCAGCATGGTCGGTTCCCGGCTGCCACAGCACGTCCTTGCCGCGCATGCGCTCGAAGCGGACCAGTACGTCCTGCAGCGTGTTGTTGAGCGCGTGCCCCATGTGCAGCGAGCCGGTGACGTTCGGCGGCGGGATGACGATGCAATACGGATCGGCGGGCTTGCCTTTCGGCGTCTTCCGGCCGCAGGCGAAGGCTCCAGATTCGGTCCATTGCCGATAGATGCGGTCTTCGACGGCGGCGGGCTGGTAAGTTTTTTCAAGCATGGCGGGCCAAGGAAAAGGGCTTGTTACAGGGTTGGATGTATTAGACGCGAGCAGGATGGGCCGTCAACCGGCGCGTCCCCGCTTCATGTGCGGGGCCGTGGCCAAATGGATACGGCGGAAACGGCGTCTGGAACCCGGCTCAATTCAGCGGTTCAGCACCCGGCCTGCGATCGCATCGAGCTTTTGCAGCAATTCCGGGTCGCGCTTGTCCGGCGCGGTGATGATCGCGTGTTCGAGCGCCCGGTCGGAGCCGATCCGGCACGCCTCATGCTCGCGCGGAAAATCGCGGGCGATTCTGGCGACGAGCCGCGCCGCGTTGGCTGAATTCTCGCGCATCACGGTCAGGATGGCCTTGATATCGACGTCCTGATAGTCCTCGTGCCAGCAGTCGAAATCGGTGACCATGGCGACCGTCGCGTAGCAGATCTCCGCCTCGCGGGCGAGCTTGGCTTCCGGCATGTTGGTCATGCCGATCACGTCGCAGCCCCAGGTGCGGTAGAGCATCGATTCGGCGCGGGTCGAGAATTGCGACCCTTCCATCACCAGATACGTGCCGCCGCGCTTGTGGGGAATGCCCTCGGCCTTGGCCGCCGTCTCGGCTTTGTCCACGAGGTTGGGGCTGACCGGATCGGCCATGGCGACATGCGCCACGCAGCCCGGCCCGAAGAAGCTCTTTTCGCGGGCGAAGGTGCGGTCGATGAACTGATCGACGAACACGAAGGTCCCCGGCGGCAGATCCTCGCGGAACGAGCCGCAGGCCGAGACCGACAGCAGGCTGGTGACCCCGGCGCGCTTCAGGGCGTCGATATTGGCGCGGTAGTTGATGACCGAAGGCGGCAGGGCGTGGCCCGGTCCGTGGCGCGGCAGGAACACGACGGGCAGTCCGGCGATCTCGCCGTAATGCAGTTCGTCCGACGGCTCACCCCAAGGCGTGGCCATCGGCGCCTTGCGCTTGTTCTCAAGGCCGGGCAGGTCGTAGAGCCCTGAACCGCCGATGATGCCGAGCACTGCCTTTGTCATATGCACTTCCTGGCCTGACTAAAAAACAGCCCGCAACGGAAGGCGGCCGCCCCCCGCCGCGAGTCTTTGCTGGACGCCGGGCATCCGCCCGGCTGTTGGCCCACTTGGCCGTGGGCCCCGGGTGCCCCGCGCAACGGTGTTCGACGCTCCTTAGCGGGCTTCTATATAGAATACCGACCACACCCACTGCTGCAATTCCTCTTTCGAGGGCGTTTTCCCGGAGACGGGCTTGTGCAGCAGCCAGAGCGGGCCGAAATCTCCGATGCCGACCGGTTTGCCATCGACCGACAGCGCCAGCATCCATTCATGCGCCTTGATGTCCGCCGCGGAGAGATCGACGGTCGATCCGTCGAGCGACACGAGATGCACGCCCGCGCCATCGGCGCCGGACGCCTTCAGCACATCGGCCAGAGACGGGCCGGAGAAAGTGCCGTTGCCCGCCGGCGTCGTCAGTTGCAGTTCCTGTGCCGGGAGGCTGCCCAGCATGGCGGCGTCGAAGGCCATGGCCTTTTCGAACGCGATTTTGTGCTTGCTGAGGAGCGTGTCGCGCGTGGGCGTCATAGCGCCGCGGTTCCAGTTCGCCACCTTCCCGGCCACCGTGAGAATGACGCTGCCCTGCGGCGCAGGCTTGTTGTCGGCGAAAACGGGCGCGGCGCAGACGGCGGTCAAAGCCAGCGCGCTCATGAAACTCAAAATGCGGGTCTGCTTCATCATGTCTCTGTCCCCCACCGGCGGTCTAGAAAACGAGCGGCGGTGCGCGCTTGCGCCGATCCGCTGCTCCCCGGCGCCTTTCTTAGTTGTTTTCGCGGATACGGCAAGTGCCCTCAAGTTGCAGAAGACGGCCGCGGGAACATCTTTGGCCGGTGTTTTGGGGCGGAATCGCGTCATGCGTGTGGGGTGTGTACAATGAAAGAAGCATTGCATACCCGCCGCCCTGTCACGTATTCGGCGCGTGAAAATTTGTTGCCGAGCCTGGGCAAATCCACCATACTTCGGCCGATCGGGCGGCCTGTCGGACCCGGTGGAAATAGCTGACGATGCGCTTCCGTTCTCGCCATATGCGGGAAAAGCCTGTTCTGATTTTCCCCGCCATCTGAATGACTGCCTATATCCGGCACGCCTGCGGGCGGCCGGCGGTTTCGTTGGGGAAAAGGAGCATACGCATGCGTCAGTCTGGTACCGTGAAATTCTTCAATCAGTCGAAAGGCTTCGGTTTCATCACGCCGGACGAGGGCGGCAAGGACGTTTTCGTACATATATCGGCGGTGGAACGCTCGGGCGTCGGCGTGCTCGACGAGGGCATGCGCGTTTCTTACGAGACGCAGCCTGACCCGCGCGGCAAGGGACCGAAGGCCGTCAATCTGCAGGTCGCCGACTAAGCGCGAGCATTCGCGTTTTTGACTCGTGGGGCGCGAGACCGGGGAGCGGTCTGGCAGCCCCCTTTTTATGTGCAACGGGGGAGGGGAACCGCATGGGCAGGATACTGGCGCTGGCGATCGCTACGGGGGGCATGATGGTGGCCGGCATGGCTTCAGCGGCGCCTTTCTGCAAGACGCTGAAGGGTGAGTCGGTCAGTTTCGGCGAGCCCGCGGCGCGGAAAGACGCCGAGGAAGCGCTGGATAAGGAAATCAAGGCCTGGGCCGAACATTACAACGTGGAGGCCAAGCCCAAGGACCGCAAGATCGCCTGCAAGGTCTATATCGAGATGCTCAACGAGTTCACGTGCACGGCGGAGGCGGCGCTCTGCCGGAACATCGCGGCGCGGGCTCCGAAGAAGTGACGATTTCCGGCCGCGGCGCCGTGTATAGCCGCATTTTTTCCCGCAGGCGTGACCGCGAATCCCTAGTTCTCCGCGCGTTGTAGCGGCATGATGTCGCGCAAACGTCATTCATGAGGATTAAGCCGATGTTTACGTTGCCCTCGCGCCTTCTGGCCGCGGTTTGCGCCGCGTGCCTTCTCTGCCTCGGCGGGACCGCCGGCGCCGCCTGCACGAAACTCGCCTTCTCCGTTAACGATTACGGCAAGAAGGGCCCCGCGGCCGATGCCCAGAGGCTGCTCGACAAATACATAGCCGACTGGACGAGGAGCAAAGGCATTAAGAAATACACCACCGGCAAGAAGACGGTGAGTTGCGAGCTTTATCTCGATGTCGGCCTGTTCGACGAATATACCTGCCGGGCGGTGGCCAGCGTGTGCTGGGACGGCAAACTCGATAACGCCAGAGGCGTCGTGGCGAAGCCCCGGAAATAGTAGCGTAACCAGCGTCCAGCGGCTGGCATAAACACTTTAAAAGAGACATTCGGCCTTTTTTTTAAGGGCTGATCGCCTTATATTGTCTCTGCCGGTTCGCCGGCTATGGCGATAAACGACCATCGTAATAAACCTATCGGACCCGGGGGCGGTACCCGGCGCCTCCACCACAAGCGCGCAGCGGTTGCGCGCTTCTGATGGGGGCGAAACAGGATCGACGAAGGCGTAAAGGATGTGTTTTCGCCCGGCATGGTTCCGCCGTTATCGGGCCATTCAAATAGTTGCCAACGACAACTATGCTCCGGCCGCCCTCGCTGCGTAATGCAGTGCGGAAGCCGAAATCCAAGTCCTAGCCGTTAAGCGCGTCTAGGCGCGG
Organism: Rhodomicrobiaceae bacterium; assembly: GCA_050288485.1. Taxonomy (GTDB): domain Bacteria; phylum Pseudomonadota; class Alphaproteobacteria; order Rhizobiales; family Rhodomicrobiaceae; genus JARRLC01. The sequence continues at coordinate 5,810 of JBNKDX010000085.1, forward strand.
TCAGGAGGGCACCGGGCAACAGAAGCCCTCCACCTGGCGCGGCTGTCGGGTTGTCGGGGCAGGGTGGGGCATACAATCGACGACGGTGCTGATGTCTGAGGATTTGATCCGCTACGATGTCCTGGCCAGTGAGGCGCTGCGCGGCATAATCCGCACCGTTCTTCAGAGGGTGCAGAAGCGCGGCCTGCCCGGCGAACATCACTTCTACATCAATTTCAGCACCGCTGCGCCCGGCGTCATCCTGTCCAAGCGGCTCAAAGAGCAGTATCCGGATGAGATGACCATCGTCCTGCAGCATAAGTTCTGGGACCTGCTGGTCTATGAAGACCGTTTTGAAGTAAAGCTTTCGTTCAACAACGTTCCGGAACGGATCGTCATCCCCTTCGCGGCGATCAAGAGTTTCATCGACCCGAGCGTGCAGTTCGGCTTCAACCCGAACCTTTTCGTGGGGGCTGCTATCCCGGACACCGCGTCGTCGCCTTCCGGGACGGAGGGCGAGGGTGACGGGGTTCTCGATGTAGATGTCGAGGTGATAGAACCCGCCGCCGTGCCCAAAACGCGCAAGAAAAGCGAGCGCGCCGCCAGGGGCGAAAAGGCCGCATCCGTCCGTCAGGAGGAGCAGCCCGAGACGGGCAAGGTCGTCGAACTGGACCTGTTCCGGAAGAAATAGACCTGGCTGCGCGGCGGTCAGCCGAAAAGCACCAGCTTCGACGATCCAACGGCCCACAGGGTCAGCACGCCGAAGATGCCGAACGATACCATCGACACCGTGATGAAGCGTCTGACGAGGGCCGGAAGTTCCGCCTCCAGGGTCGCGGCTCTGCGCAAAGCTCCCAGGAACCCCGCCGAAAGCCCCAGCGCTGCGCCGGTGAACAGCGGCGCATAGAGAAAGAAGCCGAAATGGCCGTATTCGCGCTTCAGCAGGCAGAAGGGGCAGTGGTGGTGCGGATGCTCGTAAATGTAGAGCGAGATCACCGAAACGATGCCCGCCAGCGCGATGGCGAAGAACGCCATGCTCGCCACGCCATAGGCGATCATGGCGAGCTTGGGGTCGCGCCTCAAGCCGCGTAAGATCGCGGCTGTTTTCGCCACTATGTCGGCCATCGTCGACACCGCCTGCGCTTCATTCGTCGTTGCGGCACCTCCGCCGCCAATTCGCGCCAGGAGCCCCAGCGCAGCCGTTACCGCCAGCCCACCGTACAGCAGCCACAGCGCCGCCCGCTCGCCCAGGCCAGCCATCTCGCCCGCCAGCCCCTTTTTTTCGGGCGTGAACATCTTCCCGCAGCATGAGGTGATGGTGTCGGCCTTGATGTCGAGGAAATAGGCGAGTTGCAGGCCCGCCGTTAGGAGAACGAGCGGCGCCACGCCCAGGAGCAGCCGGTATTTGATGCGGATCAGCGGGTAGTCGCGCCCCTTGCCGTCGGCGTGGTTCACGGCCAGCCACAGGCTCGCGGCGAAGAACACCGCGATCTTGGCCAGGAGCGCCGGAAAGCCGTAGACGCTCGCATTCAGCACGCCCACCGCGCACATCGCCCCCACGAACATCGGCGCCATGCGGTCGGCGTTGAAGACGAACAGGACGAGCGAAGCCAGCTCCACCACCATCATGAAGGCGAGAACGGTCGATACGAGATAGGTCTGGCGTTCCAGCCGTAATTGCGCCTCCGCGCCGCTCGCCAGGTCCCAGCGCCGAAGCAGCTTCGCCGCAAAGAGGCTTGCCCACACCGCCAGTCCGGACGATAGCGCCGAGGCCAGGAGGAGCGCCAGCACCGGCGGGTGGAAGATCATCGAGCCGTCTCCTCGACGCGCCCGTCGATGAGCGTTACCACGGTATCGACCACGGCCGCGCCCCAGATGCGCGGGTCGTGGCTGGTCATGAGCACGGCCTTGCCCTGCGCCTTGAGCGTGGCGACGATGCTCAGGAACTGTTCCGCCAGGCGCGTGTCGAGATTGGCGGTCGGCTCGTCGGCGATGATCACGGAC
>JBNKDX010000086.1:0-7772 GCA_050288485.1 Rhodomicrobiaceae bacterium
GAGCAGAACGCAGTGTAGTCGAAGGACAAACCTTACAGAAACAAGCCCTTCGACTACGGGCTACGCCCTCCGCTCAGAGCGAAAGTAGGAGGTGTTCGATGAACACAAACTGGATGATACAAACCCACGGCGATCCGCTCGGCGCTGAGCGTTTCGGCGACCCGCCGCCGCTTCCACTCGCGGCAGGCGTCTTCCGCGAAATGCTGGAGCGCGCAACCGCCGCATGCGCCGAAATGGCGGCAGATGGCCGCGTGGCGCTCGGGCGACACCTCCAGCACCTGCAGAAGCCGTCCACGCGCGCCCTCCACCTCCGCCCGCACGCGCTCGCCGGGCAGAGTGAAGGGTATGTAGACTAGTCCGCCGGGCGTCTCGGCGACGCCGTCGCCCTGCGCACCGAGCCGGGTTATGCTGAGTTCCTGCGGCATTGGCTGGGGCGCCTCATGTAATCCTGATCCTGATATTTCGCGCCGGTTTCATAGCGCGCGTGCAGGCTTTGTACTGCTCACGGATGCTCCCTTGCAGCAGAAATTTACGCCTGCGCCCAAGCGGCTGATTCTCTGAATCAAAACCGTTACGTCCGGCGTGATATTCTGTAGTGCCTGCTATTCGCTCCGGTTCGCGAGTCTTTTTACTAGATTTCCTGTTCCGTTGAGCATATATCCCGCTATCTCGCTCCTGTTGATCGCGAGGGAGGACACATAGTTAATACTTAGAACAGTACAATAAATCGGAGAAACATGTACTGACTCTTGCCTGCGACGAGGTATCTCTGCGGGAATATTTTTCTATTTTATAATGTTACTGACGATAGCGTCGATTATACTTGATATTTCATCTTGCATTGTCAGTTTTGATGGAGTACCGAAGCCGAGTTTTAATTTGGCGATAGCCTGAAAATGTTCTGCGACGGCGGCGTGGTGGAGACACTATGTTACGCCTTGCGGAGATTACCTTCAGCTTCAGTGGCAATCCGAACAAACCGGTGTGGCCGCGGCGCTTTGCCAGCCGGGCGCCGGGACGGTGTGGATGTCAGCGCGTATAGCGATAATGTTTCGAGGTGAAGCGAAGAAGACGAGGCTAAAAATTGTGTCAACGTTCCTGATATACCGTCAGCAAAAGGAGGAAATACCAGACGATGATGCTCGTCCGCACTTATGTGGCTGCCAGCCCTATTGAAGGCCTTGGCGTCTACGCCGATGAGTTTATCCCCGCAGGCACGTTGCTTTGGCAACTGCATTCCAACTTCTCCGTTACCTTCTCCCTTGCCGATATTGAGGCAATGCCACCCCACACCAGAGAGTATATCTACAGATACTCTTTCCCCCATCTCAAGATGGGCGAGGGGTTCATGGTCCTTGAGCTGGACAATGGCAGGTATATGAACCACACTGATGCGCCGAATACCGACTTTACGGCGTTCGATCGCGGTTACGCAATTCGCGACATCCACGCAGGCGAGGAAATCACCTGCAATTACTACGAATTTGATCCGACATTTCACGGCGAGTTCATTCCGCCCTGCAAAGCGCAGGCGGCGAATGGCATCCACCTCGGCCAAAGTTGATATTCCGGGGGGCTGAGCGGATACTTAACGACGGTTTTGGGCGGCAGTCCCGCCCAGAACATCGCCCGGATTGTTTGCGCCTTCGCTCGCGGCGCGGCGGGCTGCTTACGCGGGCTCGCCAGCGCCGGAAACCTGTTCGCCGCGTCCAAGCGCGCTGAGTGCGGTCTGCGCTATCGACCGGGCGTCAAGTCCGGCGTCCTCATACATACGCTCGACGTTGTCCTGTTCCATGAACCGGTCGGGCAGCGTGAGTGTGCGGACCTTCAGGCCGTAATCGAGCAAGCCTTCTCTGCTGAGGAAATGCAGGAGATGCGCGCCAAAGCCGCCCGCCGAGCCTTCTTCGACGGTGATGAGCACCTCGTGATGGCGGGCGAGCTGGCGGATGAGGTGCTCGTCAAGCGGCTTGGCGAAGCGAGCGTCCGCCACGGTCGCCGAAAGGCCAAAAGCGGCGAGCTGGTCTGCCGCGCCGAGGCATTCGCACAGGCGGCACCCGAAGGACAGGAACGCCACGGTGGAGCCTTCGCGCACCACCCGCCCGCGTCCGATCTCCAGCGGCTGGCCGCGCTCCGGCAGGTCCAGCCCCCAGCCCTCGCCGCGCGGATAGCGGAATGCCGATGGTCTGTCGTCGATCGCCGCAGCGGTTGCGACCATGTGCATCAGCTCGACTTCGTCGGCCGCAGCCATGAGCACCATGTCCGGCACGCAGGTGAGGAAAGCCGTGTCGAAAGCGCCTGCATGAGTTGGCCCGTCGGCGCCGACAAGCCCGGCGCGGTCGATGGCGAAGCGCACGGGGAGTTTTTGCACGGCGACGTCATGCACGACCTGGTCATAGGCGCGCTGTAGGAAGGACGAGTAGATGGCGGTGAACGGCTTGTAGCCCTCCGCGGCCAGCCCCGCCGCGAACGTCACCGCGTGCTGCTCGGCAATACCGACATCGAAACAGCGGTCCGGAAACGCCTTGCCGAACACGTCCAGCCCGGTCCCCGACGGCATCGCCGCCGTGATGGCCACGACCTTGTCGTCGGCGCGCGCTTCCTCGACCAGCGCCCTGGCGAACACGCTCGTATAGGTCGGCACGTTGGATTTCGGCGGCGCTTGCGTGCCGGTGACGACGTTGAACTTGCCGACGCCATGATATTTGTCCGCGGATTTCTCGGCGGGCTCGTAGCCTTTGCCCTTCTGCGTGATGACGTGGACGAGCACCGGCCCCGTATTGGCGTCGCGGACATTGCGCAGCACGGGCAGCAGGCGGTCGAAATTATGGCCGTCTATCGGCCCGACATAATAGAAGCCGAGTTCCTCGAACAGCGCGCCGCCGGTCCAGAAGCTGCGCGTATATTCTTCGGCGCGCGCGGCGCGGCGCTCCCAGTTTTTCGGCAGGATCTTGGCGAGTTGCTTAACGACGTCGCGGAGATAGAGATAGGTGTGGCTGGTGTTGAGGCGCGCCAGATAGGCGGACAGCGCGCCCACCGGCGGCGCGATCGACATGTCGTTGTCGTTGAGGATGACGATCATGTCGGAGTCGAGGTACCCGGCGTTGTTCATGGCCTCGTACGCCTGGCCCGCAGTCATGGCGCCGTCGCCGATGACCGCCACCACGTTGTTCTTGCCGCCGTTAAGGTCCCTGCCCACGGCCATGCCCAGCGCGGCGGAGATCGAGGTGGAGGAGTGCCCGGCGCCGAAGGGGTCGTACTCGCTTTCGTCGCGCTTGGTGAAGCCCGAAAGGCCGCCGCCCTGGCGCAGCGTGCGGATGCGGCTGCGGCGCCCGGTGAGGATCTTGTGGGGATAGCACTGGTGGCCGACATCCCAGATGAGTTTGTCGCGCGGCGTGTCGAAAAGATAGTGCAGCGCCACGGTCAGCTCGACCACGCCCAGCCCCGCGCCGAGATGCCCCCCGGTGGCCGACACTGCGTCGATCGTTTCCTGGCGCAGCTCCGCGGCGATCTGCGGCAGGTCTTTATCGCTGAACCTGCGGAGGTCTTCGGGGGTGTCGATTTGATCCAGAAGCGGAGTCTTGCTGCTAATAGGCACCGGAGTTCATCCCTCGCCGCGCGCTTGCACGGCGGCTACTGCTAACGTCGTCATGTAGGTTGTGCCCCCGCGCTCAAGTAGACCACCGCGCAGGCGGCGCAGACGCTGAGACAATTTGTCACTGATCGGCATCCATGGCGGTTACCCCCGCCGGTTCGCCCTGCGCATCCAGCGTAATCTTCTCGACTTTGGCCTCTATGCGCCGCAGAAGCTGCTCGCAGTGGCCACGCAGGGCCTCGCCGCGCTCGTAAAGCGCAATCGACGGCTCCAGTTCGACATCGCCGCGTTCGAGCTTGCCGACGATCTGCTCCAGCTCCTTCAATGCCTGCTCGAAGGTCATCGCCGCAATATCGGCGTGAGCGCCGGATGGTTTCGCCATTGTTCCCCCTCCGTTGTCTGGAAGACGGGGGCTGCCATACTCAAGCGCCAGCCTCCATCAGGGCTTTAACGTGGACCGCGACCGACTGAGCGAGCGCGCGCAGATCATAACCGCCTTCGAGCAGCGATATAACCCGTCCCCCGGCAAATTTCTGTGCAATTTCGGCAATGCGGTAAGTCGCCCAGGCGTAATCATCCTCGACGAGGCGGATATCGGATAGCGGGTCATCCTGATGCGCGTCGAAACCGGCGGAAATCAGGACGAGGTCGGGGGCGAAATCGCCGAGCGCGGGCAGAATCCGGTTGGCGAAAGCCTCACGGAACGCTTCGCCGCCGTCGCCGGGACGAAGGGGCGCGTTAACGATGTTGTTGGCTATGCCGGTTTCGCTGGCATGCCCCGTGCCGGGATAGAGCGGCATCTGATGCGTGGAGGCGAAGAAGAGGTTCCTGTCGGACCAGAACGCCGCCTGCGTGCCGTTGCCGTGATGCACGTCGAAATCGACGACCGCGACGCGCTCGGCGCTATGGGCGGCGCGCGCATACAGGGCGGCGATGGCGATGTTGTTGAACAGGCAGAAGCCCATGGCGTGGCGCGGCTCGGCGTGGTGGCCCGGCGGGCGGACGGCGCAGAAGGCGGTCTTCACCTCGCCCGTCATCACCGCCTCGACGGCGCGCAGGCCCGCCCCCGCCGCATACTGAGCCGCGCGCAGCGATCCCGGCGACATCATCGTGTCGCCGTCGAGATAAACGATATCCTCGGAGGGCGCGGCGTTGCGGATGGCTTCGATATAAGCATGCGCATGAACGCGGCCGATGGCTTCGAAATCCGCTTTGGGCGGCTCCTCGCGTTTCAAGCCGCTGAACAGCTCGTGGCCCAGCACTTTGTCGATGGAGCGAAGGCGATCGGCGCGCTCGGGATGTCCTGCCCCGGTGTCATGATCGAGAAAGGCCGGATGCGATAGGTAAAGCGTTGCCATGCCTGACGTCACCACGGATTTGCGGATTCGGCAAGCGGGCAGTTCGGCGCAAGTGCAGTATGATGCATGCCGAGCCGGGTTATGCACTCATGTAACCCGGGCGTGGAAGCGCCCGTTCCGGCCTGCCCGGGCACATCGCCCGTACTTCAGCACTCGGCCAGGATCTGATCCAGTTGTCATCGCGCGATTTGAGACAGGGCGCAGGATGCGGTCTGCCTGATCATGCCCGAAGTCTTGCTCTTGAAGGCCGCCTCATTATAGTCCGGCCTCGCTACGATCTCTTCTGCTTTGCTTCTGTTCCCGGATGTGCGCGCCAGCATCAACTCCATTTCGGCCTCGTTGAAGTTGCTCTTGGCATAGGTATGCAGACAACCGCAGGCCGCCTCGCGCGCTTTCCTGTCGTGAAAAGGATCTCGCCGCAGACAGTCGCGATAATAGCGGCTGTAAACGGAGTTATCCCCCGCCACGACGGCGGCGCTCGGGCCTGGGGTACTGTTCCCCCCGCAGCCGCACACTGGCAACGCAGTCAAACAAACGAAAACGCCATGCCACAGTTGCCGCATTTCCCTCTCCCCGGTCAGAATTGAGCGCGGGCGGTGCGGTAGCCGCCGCGCCTCGCTCCGCTTCATCCCATCGCCTTCAAACTCACAGGCGGCGCGCTGTCGGCTGGCACGAAGAAATCTGGCGCCAGATCCTGCGTTGGGTCGATGCGGTAGCGGTCGAAATCCCTCACGCCGTGCGCATGCAGGAGCGTGTCGTCGATGCAGAAATTGCCCGTGAACTCGCGCGACGGCCTCGTGAAAATCAGATGCGCGGCGTCGGCCAGGATTTCCGGCGTGCGTGCCATGCGCATAAGCTTGTCGCCGCCAAGCAGATTGCTCACTGCCGCTGTGGCGATGACGGTACGCGGCCAAAGCGCGTTGACGGCGATGCCCTGCGGCTTCAACTCCTCCGCCATGCCGAGCACGCACAGGCTCATGCCGTATTTGGCGATGGAATAGGCGACGTGCCCGCCAAACCAGTGCGGTTTCATGTCCAGGGGCGGCGACAGCATCAGGATGTGCGGGTTCGCGGCTTTGGCCAGATGAGGCAGGCAGAGCTGGGAGGTCATGAACGTGCCGCGCGTATTGATCTGGTGCATCAGATCGAAACGCTTCATGTCCGTGGCGGCGATGCTGGTCAGCGAGATGGCGCTGGCGTTGTTCACGCAGATGTCTATGCCGCCGAACGCCGCCACGGTCTTCTCCACCGCCGCGGCAAGCTGCTCCTCGTCGCGGATGTCGCAGACCAGGGGAAGCGCCTTGCCGCCCGCCGCTTCGATTTCCTTGGCGGCGGTATAGATCGTGCCCGGCAGTCTCGGGTGCGGCTCGGCCGTCTTGGCCGCGATGGCGACATTGGCGCCGTCCCGTGCCGCACGCACGGCGATCGCCAGACCGATACCGCGGCTCCCTCCGGTGATGAAGAGCGTCTTGCCGTTGAGCGTTTCCATTATTCCCGTCAGTCCTCCCACATTGCCCTGCGCACCCCGCCGCCCCATGCGGGTTGCGCCGCCTGCTTACTCTCCGTGTACCATATCACGGCCGGAAAAGACTGCGCCCAAGACGCGGAAATCGCTCCGGCGGCGACGTCATCAGTGCGCGACCCCGGCAGTCCCCCTGGTCATGAAGGTCTCGAACGCCTCGCGCGCCTCGTCCGAATTCAGGCACTCCCTGAACAGTTGCGCCTCTTCCTCCACGCGGGCCCACACCTCCTCCGGATCGGGGCGCAGCAGTCTGCGGGACAAGGCGAGTGCGCGCGGCGGCTTGGCGGCCAGTTTGGCGGCCACGGCATGCGTATGCTTCTCCAGGTTCTCGCGCGGCACGATCATGTTGATCAGATGCGAGCGCAGCGCCACTTCGGCGGTTAGCGGCTTGCCCGCCACCAGGAGAGCGAAGGCGCCCGAGTAACCCATGCGGAGCGGCGCAAGAAGGCTGGACGCCGCTTCGGGCACCAGACCCAGATCGAGGAACGGCGTGACGAACACCGCTTCCGGCGTCGCATAGGCTAGATCGCAGTGAAGCAGCAGCGTGGTGCCGACTCCGATGGCCAGGCCGTCCACGGCGGCGATGATCGGTTTCTCCGCGAAAACGAGCGCGCGCAGGAACGCCAGGACCGGCGCCAGGACCTCCGCGCCTTTCTCGCGCGTCTCCATGAAATCCGCGATATCGTTGCCCGCGGTGAAAACGCCGTCCGAGCCCGTGAGCACACGCACGCGCACATCCGGATCGCCGTCGCTCGCGGTAAGGGCGGCGGTGAGCGCCTCGTACATCTCCGTGTTCAATGCGTTTTTCTTTTCGGCGCGCGCCATCCGGATGATTTGCACGCTGTCCTCGACGCTGACCTTGATGAACTCACTCACTGAAAAATACCCCGTCTCAAGTTTGAAACGCCCGGCGCGGACGCTGCCGCTTCGAGCCGCAAGAGCTGAATTCATATCCCATTTTAAGCCGCGTTGGAATTACGGCCGCAATGTTCATATTCGTTCCTGACGGGCGCAGCGTGGAATCCTCAGTCGAAAAGCGTGTCTGCGGCGCTGGCGAGCACCGTGTCGTGGCAGCGGTAGATGACCGGCTTCAGACCCGCCGTGGCCGGAACCTGCGTCTCGGCAAAATGCCGCGCCAGCAGTATCTGCGTCTCGTGCACGCCGCTTTCTTCGCGGATCGCCGACAGCGCGCCGCGTGCAAGGAGCGCGCCGCCGGTCACCAGGCTAAACATGCGGCCATAATGCGTTGCGCCTGAGAGAGCCGCCCTCCGGTCTTCCGCAAGCTTGGCCACGAGCCACT
>JBNKDX010000087.1:0-7770 GCA_050288485.1 Rhodomicrobiaceae bacterium
TTTTCCGAGCCGTATTTCGGCGCGGCCTTGGACTTGAGGTCGAGCACGCCCGCGAGGATATCCGTCAGCAGCTTGCCGGTCGCGATGGTCCCGTAGCCGCCGACCGAATGGAACCGCACGCGGAAGGCCGCCGACGGCAGGAGATGCGGGTTCGCCTCTGTCTCCAGCGCCATCAGCTCGGTTTCGGGGTATGCGGCTTTCAGCTTGGCCTGCAGCGCGGCGAGGCGAGGCGCGGGCGTCTTGGCGAAGAACTGCGAGCCGAGATAGACGAGCGGCGCGCCTTCGGGATTTTCCATGTTCTTGAACGCCGCCACGAGATGGCGCGGCTGCAGGTCGTGCGCGCCGAGGCCGAAAATGGCCGTGGTGACGCGCGGTACCGTCTCGATGGGCGGGATACCAGGATGGCGCGCGCCGCCGGCGTTTTCCTTGGCATGGTAGAGCGCCTGCTTAACGAGGCTCGCGAGCGCGGTATTGTCCGACCGCTCCAGCACCGTGACGGCCTTCTTGCCCGCGAGCGCGGCCACGAGTTCGGCTTCCGGGAACGGGTGCAGCAGCTTGATGGAGACGACGCCAACCTTCTTGCCCTGCCCGCGCAGATAAGTGGCGACCGCTTCGGCATCGTCCGTCACCGAGCCGAGGCCGACGACGACCGCTTCGGCGTCATCGCACAGGAAAGTCTTTACGGGCGCGTAGTGGCGGCCGGTCAGTTCGCCATATTCCTTCATCGCTTCGCGGACGAAGCGCGGAACCTCGTTGGCGAAATGCGTGCGGTGATCGGCGGCGCCCGCCTGGAAATCGGGCTGGTTCTGCACGCCGCCGGTCATGCCCGGATTGTGCGGATCGACCAGCGCCGGGACGCGCTGGCGCGTGCCCTTCTCATAGGCGTTCAGCCACTGCCGCCGCCACTGCGCATGCAGGACTTCCGGCACCCATTGCAGTGTCTCCGCGATGCCCGCGCCTTCGTTGTCGCGCTCGACGGCATCGGCATTGGTGTCGAGATGCGTCGTCAGCGCTGCGAGATGGGCCGGCGCGAAATCGCCCGCGCGCTTGGCCAGATAAGCCCGGAGCTGGTGCACGCGGCCTTTTGCGCCGAACAGGATTTCCTGCGCGACCGTCGGGCATTTGATCCGCCCCTGCGGATCGCCGAGGAATTCCTTCAGGAGGTCGTCCTCCGGCACGAAAGCCTCGCTCAGCATGTGGCTGGTGGCGAAGCCATCCATGCAGTTGGCGACGGGGATCAATGACTGGCTGGCAACCTTGTAGGAAATTGCGGCGAGGTCTGCCGCTTCCTGCGGGTTCGAGCCGAAGAGAATGGTATAGCCTGACGTCAGCAGGGCGTAGACGTCGTCATGACCGGCCATGACGTTGAGCGAATGCTTGGAGACCACACGCGCCGCGACATGCAGCACGAAGCCGCCGACCTTCTTGCCGACGGTAACATAGTGCGACTCCAGGCCGTAGAGGATGCCCTGGCTCGACGAAGCGTTGGAAATGTATTTGCCGCCGGTGAGCGCCGCGCCCAGCGCTCCGCTCTGCGCCGAATGCTCGCCTTCGGGTTCGAAAAAGAACGGATGTTTGCCCCACACATTGGTGCCGCCGCTGGCGCGGAACGCTTCGTAAATCTCGGAAATCTCGGTAGATGGGGTAATCGGATAGCCGATGACGCCGCCGCAGACCTGGCCCATCACTTGGGCCACGGCCCCATTACCGTGGATCACACTCGGCATGCCCGGGTATTTCGTGCTCATACATTCATTCCGTGTGGGGGTTGGATTCGCGCAAACGAGTTCGCGCCGCAAACCCGTGCTCTCCGACAGAGTAGCAGTGCGAAAATTTTAATCACATTGGAAATATGGCGAACGCGGCACACTGAAAACCAGTTTTTTCTGGGTGATAATGCAGGATGAGGCAAGATGCCGCTCCCGGGCTCAGAAGAGATATGACAAATTGTCGTTAAGATAGGCAGTCGCGGGGCTGGTCATATTTTTGGCAAATGCTGCCGGGAAGCGGGCGACGATGCGCAGGATGGGGGTGTTTGCGCGCCGGGATCGCCGGTCGCTCCCCCCCGCGGCCAGCAAGCTGTCAATCGCCAGCCAGTCCGGCCAGCCCGCCCGCGTCGAGGAGGCGCACCTCCCCGCGCCCCGTGCCGATCCAGCCATTGGCGGCGAAACGGCTCATCAGCCGGGCGACGACCTCGCGGCTCGTGCCGATGCGCGCGGCGATTTCCGCCTGCGTCTTCTGCAGGACTCCACCTTCGGACGCGTTGGCCAGCAGATAGGCCGCCAGGCGCTGATCGAGCGTCTGCGAATGCACGCTCTCCAACTCGCCCATCAGCCGGAAGACGAGCGTCGAAAGCGTGCGCACTGTCAGCCCCTGGACCGCCTGTTCGCTCTCGAAAAGCGCGCGGTAGACCGGCCCCGGCACGACGCCAACAACCGTGTTCTCCTCGGTGCCGACCCAGGCCGGATAGGCGAGATTGTTGAACATGGCGTTCAGCGCCAGGATGCACGTTTCGCCCGGATCGAGGAAATAGAGCGTCGCCTCCTTGCCGGCGGCCGAATAGGTGAAGACCCGCAACCGCCCTTCCAGCACGAAATAGGCGCCCGAGACGTCCTGTCCCTTCTCGATGATGATGTTGCCGCCGGTGAAGTTGTGCGCCGTGGCTCCCTGCATGAGGAGCGCGCGGCCTTTTTCCGAGAGATCCCGGAATGCGTTGAGTTGTTCGATCCCGCCTGCCTTCATGGCACACCCCTGCGCCCGGCGGTCCGGCGCGCTGAGGGGAAATCTCGCGGTTGCGGCAGCCTCTATGGCATGCGCCGCGTGGCTCAGTGCGCTCATTTTCTCGCCGATTTCTCCCTCAGTCTATCACTGGTCAACGCGTCGAGAAATGCGGCGATATCGTCGACGTCGCGGGGTGTGAGAATCCGGCGCCCGGTCGCGGGATCGCGCCGCTGACCGTTCGCTGTGGGCGCTGCATCCTCCTTCTCGCTCAGGAGGACGTTGAGCTGCGAGACCGCCATGACGCGCACAGCTTCGGCGAGTTCGCTCACCGAACCGTTGTGAAAATAAGGTGCGGTGACCGCCACGTTGCGAAGGCTGGGAACGCGCCAGACGCCCAGCCTGCTCGTGGCGGAAGCCTTGCCCTTGTCGCTCCCGAGATCGTAACGCGTCTTGTAGGGACTGTCCCAGGCCGGGAACAGCCGGTAGGGCGAGACGATGCCGTAGACGCTGGCGGCGGAGAAGTTCGGCCCCGTGTGGCAGTTCACGCAGCCAACCGACTGGAACAGCCACATGCCGCGCTTCTGCGCCATCGTGAGCGCACGCTTGTCGCCGTGCACGAAGCGGTCATAGGGTGTGTCTGGCGTGATCAGCGTGCGCTCATAGGCGGCGATGGCGGCGGTGATCCGGTCCATGGTGATCGCTGCCTCCGTGCCGAAAGCCTTGGCGAACATCGGAGCATAGGCCGGATCGGCCTTTACCCGTTCCTCGACGGCGGCAGCCGAGGGCATGCCCATCTCGTCCGGGTTCAGCGGCGGCCCGGCGGCCTGTTCTTCCAGCGATGCGGCGCGCCCGTCCCAGAACAGCACGAGCTGGAAGGCGGCGTTCCACACCGTGGGCGCGTTGCGGCGGCCCGGCGCCCTGGTGATGCCGATGGCGCCGGGCAGTCCATCCGCGCCTCCCTTTCGCAGGAGATCGTGGCACGAGGCGCAGGCGACCGTGCGGTCCCGGGACAGATTGGGATCGAAGAACAACCGCTCGCCGAGGGCTACCTTTTCAGGCGTCGTGGCGTTGTCAAGCGGATCCGGCGCCTTTTCGGGAAGCGACCTCCAGACATTCGGATCGAGCCCCGCCTTGCCGGACAGGAAGGTCGGCAGATCCGGAATGTCCCGCATCGGCAGATAGTCGGCGGCGGACTTCGAGATCAGCGGCTCGATGGTGCGCTTGGGAAAGGCGGAAATCGTCGAGATGATCGCGAGCTTGATGGTGAAGGCGATGATGCCGAGGCCAAGCGCCACGCCGAGGAACCAGCGTCCGCCGCCTTCAAGCAGCGATGCGGGCAGCAGCTCGGTGCGTAGCAGCAGCACGAGCACCGTCAGGCCAACGAGGACCGCGCCCATGCCGATGAACAGAAGTTGCGAAACGCCAGCGTCCATGTGCGCCTCCTGCGGTTGCAGCGATTGTGTGCTGATGGAAAACGGCCGGGCTGAACGGCCCGCCCGGCCACGACGCGTGCGCCGCTGGCTGTCTCAAGGCGCGGGGACCGCCGCCTTGCGCCGGAAGAAGGTGTCCGCCGGACTGGCGGTCGCGACTTCCGTGATGGTGTCGAACGGCAGGCCGATCCGCGCATGCGCGCGCCTGACGGCGTCCGCATCCGGGGCCATCGTCAGGCAGAAGGCGCGGCCGTCGCCATAGCCAAGATGAACCCGCAGAAGGATTACGCCCTCCTCGCGGCACGCGGCCTCATATTGCTCGAAAACCGGCTCGAACTGCTCAGGGGTAAGCCCGTCCGGAAAGCTCTTGTTCGCCTTGTCGTGAGTGTCGATGAACAGACGCAGATTTGGCATGTTGTGCTCCCATCGCTGCATTTCGTGATGGGAGAAAGCGTAGGCCCCGGGACGGGAGGCGGTCTGTATCCGGGGTTACAGAGCGCGGCAATGACGGGAGAGGGCGGGCGTTATGCCGCATGAGTGAGAGACTGTGTGTCCGCGCGCTGAATGCCGGGCAATCATCGTCTCGGGCGGCGACCCGCTCTTCTCATTCCAATCCGGCGAAGCGGGAACCAGACACGTTGCTCAGTAATGGCGGCGGGCGCAGCCGGTTGGTGCTCCGTTGCGAGGCCGCGCCGGCGCCGCTTTACGAGCAACTGGCTCAGTATTCCGTATTCACCGTGAAGGCCGGGACGATCGGCGTATTCCCGGGCAGCAAGGTTGATCCCAAGCTCGCGCAGAAAAAAAAGCACTTGTAGATGGTAGCCATGTCAGGCTACGTTATACTACGTACCATGCACGTTAGTGCAGGAGTCTGAAGTGTACTTTGCTTGTCATAATATAGACCGACGGCAAGAAAGTGCGTGTTGCTGACTGTGAGTACACTCAGTCGGACGGGATAACGTACGATGACACCCGAACAAACGCAGTTGTTGGCCAGAAGCTTCGCGAAGCTCGAAAATCGCCTTCACGATCTGGGCGCTCTGATCCACCAGAAGCTGTTCGAGATCTTCCCTGAATCCCGGCGCCTCTTCAAAGGCGATCTGGAAGAGCAGAAGGCGAAGATGGTGCGTGTCTTCGCCGAGTTCGTCCGCATCAAGACGCGATCGCATTACTTCATGCCCGTGACCGGGAAAGGCGGACAAGCCATCATTCCCGGCATCGGAGCGCTGGGCGCGCGCCATGAACTCAATTATGGCGTGCGGCCTGAGCATTATGGCTATATGCGCGAGGCGGTGCTTTACGCCATTAGGACCTTGCTCGGAAGAGAATACACCGGCGAGATCGGCCAAGTCTGGGCGGAAGCCTACGACATGCTCGCCGACGCCATGCAGAAGCAAGCCGGCGAGAACCCCGGGGCGATGGCGTATGCGAGGATTTTTCACCCCAAGGGCTCGAAAATAGGCCCCCTTGTAGAATGGTCGGATGCGCTCAGCGTGGGCGTCGAGCAGATCGACAACGAGCACAAGAAGCTGGTTGGTCTCCTCAACGAGCTGCACCGTGCTCTTCAGGCGGGCATGGGCCAAGGCGCGCTTGGCGGTGTTCTGGACGGGCTGTACCAATACACGTGTTATCACTTCGCTCATGAGGAGATTTTGTTTCTGGGCTCAAACTATCCGGGTTATGAAAAACATCGTCGGCAGCATAAAAACCTGACCGCCAAGGTTCTGGAGATCTATGAGGATTTCCAAACAGGGTCGGCGGAAGTGCTGCCCGAGCAGGTTCTGGAGTTTCTGAAAACCTGGCTCTCCCAACACATTTTGGGGGCGGACCGGGACTTCGGCACATATCTCAATTCGAACCCGGCTGCGCTGAAGCGCGAATTGGTGCCTCACCGCTAGACCGAACTTCCGGCCGGCTTTCACGTTGGAGGTTCGATGCTTCGGGATTAGCCGGATTTCGGCCCGACATACGTAGGCATGTGATATTTCGTGATGTGGATCGGCATATTTGGCTGATCGCCAGATATTCAACGCATGTGCCTCGCCAGCGTCCCAAATCGCTTGTCTCCACCCGCCACACTGCTGCGTGAGTGAGCCGATACCCCCCAACATCTCTGGCGCAAACAGCCGCAGCACAGCATCGACAAGCTTCATATCCGCCCACTGATGACGGAGTTCCTTATCCAGCCCGATGACCCGGCCGAATATCTCGGCGCGTTTCTTTCGCAGTGCGGCAACAACATGCGGCTCCGCCATGATCACCTTCGCTCCCAAACCGCAGGCCGGGTTAGTGACATATCGTGCGGCCTGCCTTAGATACACGGAGGCTGCCAGAGTCGCGCACCGAAGCAGGAATGGAGATTGAAGCCTATGGCCCTGCGTATCGCTTTTCAAATGGACCCGATCGAACGGATTTCGATCCGCGGCGACTCGACATTCGCCCTCATGCTGGAGGCGCAAGGCAGGGGGCACGAGCTGTTCTACTACACGCCTTCCGATCTTCTGATGCGGGGCGGGCGCATCCTCGCCGATGCTTGCCCCGTCGAGGTCGCGGATGAGGAGGGCAGCCACTTCAAGCTCGGCGGCCGCAGCATTCTCGACCTCGCCACCTGCGACGTGGTCCTCCTGCGCCAGGATCCGCCCTTCGACATGGCGTATATCACCACCACCCATCTCCTGGAGCGGCTGCAGCCGGGCGTGCTGGTCGTGAACGATCCGGCAAGCGTGCGCAACGCGCCGGAAAAGCTGTTCGTGATGCAGTTCCCGCAGCTTATGCCGCCGACCCTCATCACTTCCTCAGCCGGGGATGTGCGCGCCTTCCGCGACGAGCACGGCGACATCATTCTGAAGCCGCTCTACGGCAATGGCGGCGCCGCCGTCTTTCGCATGCAGCCGGGCGACACCAACATCGGTTCGCTGGTAGAACTGTTCCAGGCCGTCTTCAAGGAACCGTTCATCGTGCAGCGCTATCTGCCCGAGGTGCGTAACGGCGACAAACGGATCATCCTGGTGGACGGCGAGGTCGCGGGCGCCGTCAACCGCGTCCCGGCGCTCGACGAAACACGCTCGAACATGCATGTCGGCGGCCGTCCGGAGCCCACTGAGATTACCGAGCGCGAGCGCGAAATCTGCGCCGCCATCGGGCCGGAACTGCGCCGCCGCGGTCTGGTTTTCACCGGCATAGACGTGATCGGCCCGTATCTGACGGAGATCAACGTTACATCGCCCACCGGCATCCGCGAGGTGAAGCGCTTCGGCGGACCGGATATCGCCGCGCTGATCTGGGATGTGATCGAGAAGAGACGGCGCGCCGGGCGGTGACGGGGCTGCGTAGTCTTGCGTATGTTCTTATATTGTTCCTGGATTATGGTGAGGCGTGTGCGGCGCCGTGATGGACAGGGACAATGTTCGCGCAGGTCTCGACAGTAGCGCTTCTGGGAATCGACGCCCGGCCGGTGGATGTGCAGGTGCAGATCGGCGGCGGGCTGCCGTCTTTCTCCATCGTCGGTCTCGCCGACAAGGCGGTGGCCGAAAGCCGGGAGCGTGTGCGGGCCGCTCTTTCCTCTATCGGGCTGGGGCTGCCAGCAAGGCGGATCACTGTCAATCTCGCTCCCGCCGAC
>JBNKDX010000088.1:0-7768 GCA_050288485.1 Rhodomicrobiaceae bacterium
GAAGTGGACGATGGCGTCGAGGTCGGGGGCGACGCGCGCGACGGTGGCCTCGTCGAGCCCGCACATGGGCTTGGAGAGGTCGCCCTCGAGGATCTCGACGCGGGCGCCGAGGAAGGCGCCGAGGCTGCTGCGCTGCGCCATGATCTGTTGCAGCGCCGCCTGCGCGTTGCCGGAGCCGACAGCCTTGTACAGGTATTCGGCGAACGCCGCCGCTGCGCCGATCACGCTGGCCAGGGCCTGCTCGCGCTCCGCGGCGAAGGCGTCGCCTGCCTCAGCACGCCAGCGCGCGGCCAGGAAGGGCGGCAGCGCCGGATGGAGGGCGTAAAGGCTGCCGCCGATGCCGGTCAACAGGCCGAGGCTCGCCAGCCGCGTCAGCAGCGCGTCCCAGCCGTTGGGGTCCAGACCGGCGAAACGGCTTGGCGGCTTATCCTCCATTTGGTCCAACGTACCGAGAATATTCGCCGACACCACCTTCTCGAACAGCGACAGGATCATCAGCCGTTGCTGATCGGCTTGCGGAAGATGCCGGAAGGAATAGCCGATGCTCGCCGTCAGCGAGGCCAGCTCCGCCCGCCGCCCGCCATGCTCGCTCTCCGGCAGGTCGCGCAGACCTTTGAGCGCCGCCAGGAGCGCGTCCGGCGTCTCCCGCGTCAGATGCGGCAGCACCAGCTTCAGGCTCAAAGGGTGTCCCTGGAGGTAGTCGAGTAGCCGCTTGAACCCCGCCGGATCGGCCTCGCGCCGCGCGATGGCCGCCGCATGCGGGGCCAGCACGTGATCGGCATAGGCGAGCGCATCACGTTCGCCGAGCCCTGGCACCTCGCAGCGCGCCAGTGCCTCCGGCCCGCCCAGCCACGCCTCATCCGAGCGCGACGTGATGATCAGGGCCGATTTGGTGTTCCGCATCGCGTTCATGAATGCGAGCAACTCGGCGCGCTTTGCCGCATCGAGCGGCGGCGTCGCCTGCCCCGGCTGGGGCATGGAGGCCACCGTCTCGAAATTGTCCCAAATGAGCAGGCCGCGCATCTGCGCCAGCACCTGCAGCACCAGCCGCGCCCGCGAGGCCGTATCCGGCGCTTGCAAATAAAGCTCGGCGTGACCGAACCGCGCCACGATGTCGCCGAGGATAGCGTCCAGCCCGAAAGTGGGGCGGCCGGGCAGGAATTCGTGCACGAACACCAGCCGCAGATCGTCCAGCCCGCCCGAGACCTGCAGCCAGCGCGCGAAGGCTTTGGCGAGCTCGGTCTTGCCCACGCCGCCAACGCCATGGATGAGCGCCACGCGGCTGCCGGTGCGCACCGCGCGCTCCAGGGCGAAGAATTCGCTATCGCGGCCGAAGAATTTGTCCGCCGCCGCCAGCGGATCGCCGCCCGCCTCGCCATTCGCGGCGTCGGCGTCGGCGAGCACCTGCGCGGCGATGTCCATCGGCGAGGCCGCCTTCGGCTTGGCCGCCACGGGCAGGCGCAGCGTCGAGCGGGAATAGTGCACCGGCACCATCCAGTCCTGCAGCTTCATCTCCCCCTTGAGGCTCGGGCGCAGGCTGTTGCGGTCCACGCGCAGCGCCTTGCGGCCGAGGTTCACCGCCTCACCCACGCATTTGCCCGCGAACAGCGCCTCGTAGAACGCCGCCATGAACGCCGCCGCCGCCACCACATAAACGCTGTGGCTCATGGCCACGACCGAGGCCGCGCCCTCCTGCAGCAAACGCGTGGCGACGCTCGCTTCCGGCCCGGCGCTGGCGTTGGCGGCGTCCACTGTGGCCGACTGGCAGGCGTTGAGGATGACGAGCGGCACGCCGCCCGCTTTCAGGGCGTCGGCGAAGTCCTTGGCGCTGATGAGGTCGGCGCCGCCCGCGTCCTGTTCGAACAGGACGACGCCTTGCGGCGCGTCGGCGGCAAAGAAGTGGGAATTCGGCTCCTTCACGATGCCGAACGCGCCGTGCCCGTCGAAATGGACCGCATGATAAGGCTGCCCTGCATCCTGGGCGGCGGCGAGATGGCTGCGGAATTCCGCAAAAGTGGGCGGCCGCAGCACTTCGAACCTGATCGGCCCGTCATGGCGCTCCAGATGCTCGAACAACGGCCGCGCCACCGCCTGGAACGGCACGTCCTTCCGCCCCTCCGGCCGCGCGATCACCATCAGCACGCGAAAGCCTTTCGCTGCGTCCGCAAACTGCCGGGGCGGAGCCTCGACCAGTAGCGAACGGTCGAAGCGCTCGACCCGCGTGGACAGCGGCGCGCTATCGTCCGGCGCCTTCAGCAGCTCCCAGGGCAGGCCGAGGAAAAGCGGATCGTTGGAGCGGACGGCGACCTCGACCGCCTCGCCGCGGCCGATGGCGTCGCGGGCCTTAAGATACGCTTCGCGCCGCTTCTCGTCGTCGCCGAAAGCGGCCGCGTAAAGCGCCTCGCCCCAGCGTGCGAGTTCTCGTGTCTCGACGCGCTCGCCGCGGTCCTTGAATTCACCGACCGGAAGCTGAGTGTAGTCCTCAAGATAAAACCGCAGGTCGTCAAGGTCGGCGGGCGCCAGCGGAGAGGCGAACGGCCGCGGCTCGCCCAGAGGCTGGCTTTCTTCTGCGTTGGGATACCGCAGACGCACATGCGTCTGGTTGTCTTCATGGTGGATGCTGAGACGCAGCGCCATGTGTCCCCCGGTTTCCGTGAGGCTGTTGGACCGGAACCCTGTCGCCACAGCCATTTATGGGTGTCGGGTATCGAGTTTAAACCGTCGCCATCGACATGTCTTGTTTCGGGCTCACAATTCAAACATCTTGAGCGCATGCGGATAAACGCCGGGAATAACACAGCAAAATGTGCACCCGTGCGATTTGTTATAATAGGCAGATGCGCTTATGTGGCAGATTGCCGCAGGGGCACCGCGCGGCAAAGCAGGAGCTGCCGCGAAGCGGCCGGGCCAGGTGAGGGGGCTTCTGCTTACGCCCGCGGTTTCACCAGCCCGCGGTTGATCAGCGTCTCGGCGATCTGCACCGTGTTCAGCGCTGCGCCTTTGCGTAAGTTATCCGACACCACCCAGATCGACAGCCCGTTCTCGACCGTCGAATCCTCGCGGATGCGCGACACGTAGGTCGCGTACTCCCCGACGCACTCGACCGGCGTCACGTAGCCGCCCGGCTCGTGCTTATCGACGACCAGCAGGCCCGGCGCCTCGCGCAGGATTTCCCGCGCCTCGTCCGCCGTGATCGGCTTGGCGAACTCGATGTTCACCGCCTCGGAATGGCCGACGAACACCGGCACGCGCACGCAGGTCGCCGTCAGCTTGATCTTCGGGTCGAGGATCTTCTTGGTCTCCGCGACCATCTTCCATTCCTCGCGCGTCGAGCCGTCCTCCATGAACTTGTCGATATGCGGGATGCAGTTGAAGGCGATCTGCTTGGGGAAAAACTCCGGCTCCGGCATGTCGGTGACGAAGATGCCTTTCGTCTGGCGCCAGAGTTCCTCCATGGCTTCCTTGCCCGCGCCGGACACGGACTGATAGGTGGACACCACCACGCGGCGGATGGTCGCCTTGTCGTGCAACGGCTTGAGCGCCACGACGAGCTGCGCGGTCGAGCAGTTCGGATTGGCGATGATGTTCTTCTTCTTGAATCCCGCGACCGCATCGGCGTTGACCTCGGGCACGATCAGCGGCACGTCGATGTCGTAGCGCCACGCCGAGGAATTGTCGATGACGATGCAGCCCGCCGCCCCGATCTTCGGCCCCCACTCCTTCGAGATATCCCCGCCCGCCGACATCAGCGCGAAGTCGCAGGTGGAGAAGTCGAACTGCTCCAGGTCGCGGCATTTGAGGGTTTTGTCGCCGAAGGATACCTCGGTGCCCAGCGACCGGCGCGAGGCGATGGCAAACACCTCGCGAACCGGAAATTCGCGTTCAGCCAGGATATTCAGCATTTCGCGGCCCACGTTGCCCGTGGCGCCGACGACGGCGACGTTGTAGGTCATTCCTCACGGTCCTTGGATTTAGAGAGACCGCGACTTTTACTCTCGCAGGTGCGGAATGTCCATCGCGGCTTGAGGACGCCAGCGGGTGCGCCGTTCACCGCGTCTTCTCATAGGTGCCCATGAGCACCGCCTGAGCCAGAATATGGCCCTGCATGGCGGCCTCGACCTGGGCCTTGTCCGGATTGCGCAGCCCTTCGAGCATGGTATCCAGCGCATAGAGCTTGTGGAAATAGCGGTGGCGGCCGATCGGCGGGCATGGTCCGCCATAGTGAGCGCGGTTCCAGTCGTTGATGCCGAATGCCGTGCCCTCAGGGATGCCTGCCGCTTCCATGTCCTCGGGCAGTTCATGCGCCGAAGGCGGCAAATTGTACACCACCCAATGCACCCAGGTCATGCGCGGCGCCTGCGGATCGGGCGCGTCCGGATCATCGACGATGAGCGCGAGGCTCCGCGCCGCATCCGGCGCCCCCGACCACGCCAGTGGCGGCGATATGTCTTCGCCTTCACAGGTGTATTTCCGCGGGATCGGCCCGCCTTCGGTGAACGCCGGGGATGTCAGTTTTAGTGCCATACGCGCCTCCTTACAGCCCGAACGGATAGGTCTCGGGCAAGCCGCCGTCCTCTTCCTCCGTCGCGAGCGGCTCCACGGCGCTCGTCTGGTCCATCCAGATATACTCGTCGAACTGGCGCGGCAGAACCGCCTCGAAATAGTGGCTGGCGAGTTCCGAATGCGGACGGTAGACGACGCCGATCGCGCGCTCAAGCCGTGGCCTCTCCAGCCCCTCGCGCAGACCGGCGTCCGCGTTGGCGCGCAGCGGGAGCAGTAACCCGGGAATGCTGGTCATATGAAACAGCCGCTCGTAGCTCTGCGCATGGGCAGGTTGCACGGGCATAACGGTCATCGGCTCGTCCCATTGCGCAGCCGCGGCGACGGTCCCGGCATAGGTGCCGAAGCCGATGTGATAGCTTTCGGGCCCGAAGCGCTCGCGGCAGAGCTGACCGATATTGACCTCGCCGCGCGCCGACATCTCGGTGGCGGCGGCGTCGCCGACATGGGAATTGTGCGCCCAGACCACGGCTTTGCTGGCGGGGCCGTGGTATTGCATCACCTGGTTCAGCGTCTCGAACATGTGGGCGTCGCGCAGGTTCCAGGCCGCGCGCGAACCGTAATACATGGTGCGGTAATAGCGCTCCGCATTGGCGATGAGGCGGGCATTCTGCGTCGCGTCCAGCAGTTGCTCGCCGTCTCTGGCGGCAAGTTCCTGCTTTTTTGCCATAAGGTCGGCGAGCATGCGCGCCACGGCCTCCTCGCAATTCCGGTACGCACCGGCAAGCGCTGCGCGTCCGTAGGCCGCGGGATCGCCCTCCCACGGGCTGAGGCAGCCATATCGCGTGCGCGCGAGCGCGGCCAGCGCGGCGTCGGCGCCTTCGAGATAGGCGATCACCCGCTCCGCGGAACCATAGAGGCTGTAGAGGTCGAGGCCGTAGAAGGCGGCGCGTTCGTTATATGGCCGCTCCTCATTGTGAATATGCAGCCAGTCGATGAACGTCTTGATCTCTGCGTTGCGCCACATCCAGGCGGGGAAGCGCGCCGACGCCGTCCAGCCCGAGGCGGGCGCGCCGCGATGGCGGACATAATGGTCGATGCGCGCCGCGTCCGGCCAGTCCGCTTCCACGGCGACGATGTTGAAGCCCTTGTCCTCGATCAGCCGCTCCGTGATGCGCGCGCGCATGCGGTAGAATTCGGAGGTGCCGTGCGTCGCCTCGCCTCGCCGATGAGCACCACGCGCGCCTCGCCGATCCGCGCCAGGAGCGGTTCGAGGTCGGCGTCTTCGAGCGCCTCGAAGGGTTCGGCGGCTTTCGCAATCCGCTCGGGCAGCGACAGGGTAACGCTCGGCCTCGTGGCCGCGACGCGCGGGCGGGCGGTCTGCCATTTCGTGGTATCGCTTTCCCAGCCCCTTCTGTCCGCGGGCGGCACGAAACAGACGTCGGCGAGATCCTCCTGTTCGAACTCTTCCTCGCCCCGCCGGACGATGCGCACGAGTTCCTGCGCGCGCGGATCGCGTCCGAGCGGCGCCACCATCCGGCCGCCCACCTTGAGCTGGCGCAGAAGCGCGCGCGGCACCTGCGGCGTCCCGGCCGAAACGAGAATGGCGTCGAAAGGCGCCTTGTCCACCCAACCTTGTGTGCCATCGGCATGGCGGACGTGAACGTTTTCGTAGCCTGCATCGCGGATATGGGCGGCGGCTTTCTCGGCAATCGGCCCCAGCCGTTCCATCGTGTAGACCGTCCTGGCGATTTCCGCGAGAACGGCGGCGGTGTAGCCCGATCCGGCGCCAACCTCCAGCACCTTCTCGCTGCCCTTGAGACCGAGGGCTTCGATCATATAGGCGACGATATAGGGCTGCGAGACGGTCTGGCCCGACTCGATCGACAGCGGCATGTCGTCATAGGCGGCATGGCGCAGATGTTCGGGCACGAACCGGTCACGCGGCACCTTGCGCATCGCCGTCAGGACGAGAGGATCGCGGACACCGCGCGCTTCGATTTGCGTCGATACCATCTGCTCGCGGAGTTCGTTCGTCGCCTCTAGGAGCATCGGTCACCTGCCGCGGTCGGCTAAGGCGCCCCGGGGCGCCAGTCAGCCGGTTCATCGACCCTTCGAGTATCAGCGCGAGGCAGCATACTTCATCGGCCGCAACGGCCGGATGGTGCTGGCCTGAAGCCCTTTTTCGCTCTCGCCGTACTGGGCGACCAGTTCCACCGGCTGGCCGGGCCTCAGGTCGTCGAAGCTGCCGCCCGTGACGCTGTTGCGATGGAAATAGACCTCCCCCTCGGGCGTATCGACGAAACCGCCGGACTGGTCCGCGAGCAGGCTGGAGATCGTGCCCTGCAGGCGTGGCTCTTCGACCTCGTGGGTTTTCACGTCGCCGCGATGCTTGCGGATGTAGTCTTCGAGCATGCGCTCGGCGGCGTTGAAGGCGTCGCGGATCGCCACCAGGGCGTCCTCATGCGCGTGCGACACGTCGGGGTCGCGCGTGACCGCCAGTTCGCCGCCGGGCACGCCGAGGAAGATGCGCACCTGATAATGGTGCCCCTTGTGCCCGCGCTTGTGCGGCGCTTCGATGGCCACCCGGCAGCTCGTCAGGCGCTCCGAATAGAGATGGTCAAGATGGTCCACCTTCTCGCGCACGCGCGCTTCGAGCGCCTCGGACGGGCTCATATTGTGAAACGTCAGGTGAAGCGGAACCTGCATCCTAATTCCTCCGATAAAAGAATATAGCCGCGCACCGGCGCACTCAGCGGCGAACCTCGATTTCGTTGACGACGTCGTCCACCGCGAAAGTGCACCAGGCGTCCCGCTCCGCCGCCTGCCGCTCCTCCTCGGCGGGCACGAGGCCGGTCAGGCGCACCACGGCGTTGCGCACGCCGATGCGGATCTGGCCGGCGTTGACGAAGGGGTCTTTCTCAAGAATGACGCGGACCGCTTCGGCGATCATGTCGGGGCTGTCGTCCTCGGGCGGCTCCACGGCGATGCCGTTGACCACGTCCCGCGTGCCGGGCACCCACCACGCCATCGCCCCCGCGAGACGTTTCGTGACGAGATCGGGCACGCGGCCGTCCAGGCACACGACGCCTTCATCAACCTCGATCTCGATGTGTCCGCGCGCGCCCCTCGGAGCGCCGCGCGCAAGGACGGCGCGTCCTGCATCGACTTCGCGGATTTCCAGCTCTTTGAAACACCGTTCCCTGCTCAGCATGCCGCGAAGATGGACGCGGATTTCCTTGTCGCTCATCGGCGCCGCGGGCGTCAC
>JBNKDX010000089.1:0-7735 GCA_050288485.1 Rhodomicrobiaceae bacterium
GATGACCAGCGCCGTGCCGAGCGCGTCGGTGAACGTGAACGGCTCGCCGAGCAGGACGATGGCCATGACCACGGTCGCCACCGGGCTGACGGTCCCGATCGCGGAGACCGCCCGGGCGCCGATCCGCCGCAAGGCCGCGCTCAGCATGAAGGATGGCAGCACCGTCGCCGTGACCGCCATCGCCGCCGCCAGCCACACGGCGCGCGCCGGAACCTCGCCCAGCCTCGCGAGCCCGCCCGCCGCCAGGAAATGCGCCAGCACCGCCACGCCTGCCGACCCCATGGCGATGCTCGTGAACACCCGCGAACCGATGCGCACGATCAGCGGCCGCGCCAGCAGTTGGTACAGCGCGAAGGTGAACGCCGCGCTTGCGACGAAGGCTGCGCCGTGGATGACATGCTCGCCCGTCGCGGTGGCGCCGTGCGCGAAGATTACGGCGATGCCGCTATAGCTGACGAGCAGGGCGACGACCCCCGCAGCCATGATCGCGCCGCCGAAGAAGGCTGCCCCGAGGAGCGTCACGAAAAGCGGGTAGGTCATCAGGATCAGCCGCTCGAACTGCGCGGACAGGTACACCAGCCCTTTGAAGTCGAGATAGCTGGACACGTAATATCCAAGCATGCCGAGAAAGGCCGCCAGGAGGATGTCGCGGCGGCCAAGGGGCGCATGGCCTTCCGCCGCTCGCGCCCGCCACGTCAGGACGCCGATGACGGCGAAGAATGGCAGGGCGAACGCCATGCGCAGCGCCAGCAGCGTGATCGCATCGACGTCGGGCGCGGCCCCGCCGCCATAAGCGAGCTTGATCAGAATGCCCTTGGTGGAAAAAAGCGCGGCGCCGCCCGCAGCGAGAATATAGCCCCCGTTGGGGCTTGGCGCGGGCGCGTCGGCGATGGTTGCAGCAGTATGAGCCATGGCATGGTCCGATGCATGGCTCGCGTCAAAACTCAGGGTCTTCGGGATTTTCGTGATGATCCATCCGCCCCGCCTTTGCCACGAGCCGGTTGGATGAATGAAGTCGAGCGACTAGGAATCCGTCCCGGCGAAGTGACGAAGGGCGATAAGCCAGCGATGTTTGGCGCGGGACAGCATGGGGCGCACTTAACACGCCCTGCGGCGAATTGCCATCCGGAATTTACCGTAGCGAGAAGGCGTCGAGATCCTCGGGCATGTCGATATCAATGACGAAGTGGCCGTTCGGCGCGTCGTAAGGTTTCGCCAACGCCGGGTGGGCGGCGAAGAATTCCCGCCCGCTTGGCTCGCCCGGCTCCGCCACGAGTCTCGCCGCCATTTCCCTGGGCATAAGCACCGGATTGCCGCGCTTGCCGCCGTGAAAGGGGACGAGCGCGCGCGTCCTGTCCCCGCTCACGAAGGCGCGGACGAGACCGGCGATGTCTTCGGCTTCGAGCGCCGCCTGATCGGCGAGCGCGACGAGCACGGCGTCATGGTTGGCATGCATGGCGCGCAAACCCGCGTACAGCGAGCTGCTCTGTCCCTCGGCGTAACGGGGATTTTCGATGAACGTCACCGGCAGGCCGTCGAGCGCGGCCCGCACCAGCGGCGCCTCATGACCGACGACGGCATAAAGCGTCACGCCCGCTCCGAGATAGGCCCGCGCCACGCGCCGCACGAGCGGCTCGCCGCCGATCTCGATGAGGAGCTTGTTGCGCGCCCCCATGCGCGCCGACAGTCCGGCGGCCAGCAGCAGGGCGGCGACGTTCAAGCCTTCCCGCGGCGGGACCATGGCGCCTGTTTCCCCTCATGCTGCGTGGTCTGGTTCGCCGGATGCGAGGAGGCCGCATTGGCGGTCCGCAGTTTCGCCTTCGCAGGCTCCGCCCGCCCGATCGGCGCATAGAGCTGCTTCTGCGCCTCCACCATCAGCACGCCGGAAAAGCCGGGCCACGCATAATGTCCGGCCCGCTCCACCGGCACGGCAGTCTTCAGCACGATCCGCCAGTTGAGCGGCGGCATGAACAGGCCGGCCGACCATTCGGTGGTGTCGTACAGGCAGTCGGCCAGGAGCCGTTCGATCTGGCCGCGGCTATAAGGATGACCCTGGCCGAAGGGCGTGGTGTCGAAGCGCGCCCAGAGCCCTCGCCGGTTCGGTACGATCAGCAGCAGCCGCCCCTCCGGCACCAGCACGCGCCAGATCTCGCGGAGGAACGCGCGCACCGCGTCGCACCCTTCCAGGCAATGGACCGCCAGCACCTTGTCAACGGACGCATCGGCGAGCGGAAGCTGCGTTTCGCAGGCGAGGAAGGCGCTGGAGGACGCATCCTTCGGCCAGCGGATTGCCCCCTGCTGCTCCGGCATGGCGAGGATGACGCGCCCCGCCTCGGTGAGGAACGGTCTCATGAACGGCGCGGCAAAGCCGATGCCCAACATCTTCTCCCCGCGCACGTCCGGCCACAGCGCGCGGATGCGGTAGGCCAGCAGGTGACGCGCCACCAAGCCCAGCGGCGTGTGATAGAAGCCGTTCAACTCCTCCACGTCGAGATACATGCCCGTCTTCGCCGACCCGGGGCGGCGCTTTCTGAAAGGTTGGCCAGGAGTTCACCCTATGATAGCAGAATCAGCAAATGGTCAAAACCGACTGTACAGAAGGAAAAAGGGGAGGAATTGAGCAATGGCGGCCCTGGATATCCACCAGTTCATTTGCGGCGACGACAATTTCTGCGTCCTTCTCCACGATCCCGGCCACGGTCTGACCGCCGCCATCGACGCGCCGGACGCCGAACCGATCCGTGAGGCGCTCCGTCAGAAGGGCTGGCGGCTGACGCACATCTTCACCACTCATCATCACGGCGATCACACCGCGGGACATGAGGAACTGCAGGAGGAAACCGGCTGCGCCATCGTGGGGGCGAAACGGGATGCGGCACGCATTCCGGGCGTCAACTTCGAAGTCGAGGACGGCTCGGAGTTCAGCTTCGGCGATCATCACGTTCGCGTGATCGGCATCCCCGGCCATACGCTCGGCGCCGTCGCCTACTGGCTGCCGGACGCCCGGCTCCTGTTCACCGGCGATACGCTGTTTTCGCTCGGCTGCGGGCGGCTGTTCGAGGGCGACGCGGCGATGATGTGGGACTCGCTCCAGAAGCTCATGCGGCTGCCGGACGAAACGCTCATCTTCTGTGGCCACGAATACACACTCAAGAATGCCGCCTTCGCGCTCACCGTCGAGCCGGGCAATCTCGCGCTGCAGCAGCGGGCCGCGGAAGTAGAAACGCTTCGCCGTGAGAATTCGGCCACACTGCCGGTCCTGCTGGGCGCGGAAAAGGCCACGAATCCGTTCCTGCGCCCGGATAGCGCCGAGATTCAGGCGGCGCTGGGCATGACCGGTCAACGGCTCGCCACAATTTTTGCCGAACTTAGGGGGCGTCGGGATCATTTCTGACGGAGCCGGGATTTTATGGCGCGCCTGGGGCATGGTTCGCGGCTCCGCCCTAATACGGATGTGGATAAGGCTTACAGCATTCGAGAGCGCTTGCAGCGGTTGCGTGATTGCCCTTTAATTGGATGCGAAGGGGGAATTACGATTCGCCCGGCCAGGAGTTAGAAAAGCCTGCCGGGAAGGGGAAGAACTGAGGAAACTGGCATACACCATTGCCGTTCAGGGGCCTGGCGGGGTCGCGTGCGGCGAAGAGATGAGGGCAGTCTTTGGTGTAGCCGGCCGATAATAATGATCGGCTTCCACTTTCAGTGGTAAAGTCGGTTCCAGCGGGGTGTACAATAATGCTTCCGGGACACGCGGGTGTTCATTTATCCGCGCTATTTATCGACTTCGATAATATATATTTGTCGCTGAAAGGCCGCGACGAAGAAGCCGCCGCGCGCTTTGCCCGAAATCCGGCTTTCTGGCTTTCGCAGATCATTTCCGGGGCGCTCGTGCGCACGGATGCTCCCATGCCTCCTGTCCGGCGCAGGATCGCTGTCGGCCGGTGCTACGGCAATCCGGTCCCGCGCCGCAGCGGCCGCGAGGGCGTGGGCGACCCGAGTTCGTTCGCTTTCGTGCGCCACAATTTCATGCGCGCCGGGCTGGAGGTCGTGGATTGCCCGCACCTGACCTCGCAGTTCAAGAACAGCTCGGATATCCGTATCGCCTGCGATGTGCGGGACTATCTCGATCACCCGACGCGCTTCGACGAATTCATCATTCTGTCCGGTGATGCTGACTTTACGCCGGTGCTTCTCAGCCTGCGCTCGCACAACCGTCAGACGATCATATACGCCAACGACTATACCTCGCCCTATTATAAGGCGTTTTCCGATGGGCGTATTCGCGAGGAAGACCTCATTCGCTGCCTCATGCAGCCCGAAGCCCTGCTCGGCGACGATCACCCGCAGATGGCGGCGCCCGCTCTGGAAGCTCCGCGGCGGCAGCGCGCTCCTGCCTTGGAGCACCCAGCGCGCGTGCCCAGCCTTGAGGCGCCGCAGCGCCCGGCCGCGCCGGACCTGCCGCCACGCCAGCCTCAGCCCCAGCCTGCAGTGGCGGTCGCCGTGGCCGACGCCAGCCGCAAGCGCCGCGCGCCGGCCGGCGGCGGCGCGGACGCCGCGATCCAATCGCTGATCGACGATTTCAAGGTCATCGGCAGCGAGATCCTCGAACTGGTGCTCGACGTCGTCGAGAATTCGGAGAAGCCTGTGCCGCTCGCTTATCTCGCCGATCGCGCGCAGAAGGCGTTGGGCCACCCGAAGACCATCGGCACCAATTGGGCCGGGTCGGGCGGCTTCCTGAACTTCCTCACGCAGAATTTACCCGAGAACCTCCGTTTGACGGAGAAGCCGCCGCATTTCGTCTACAACCCGTCGAAGCACCGCTTGCGGGACGAGTTCCCGCCTGCCGAGGCGCAGCCCGCCGGGCAGGCGATGCCACAGGCCGCGGCGGCGCAGTCTCAGCCGCAGGCGGGTAATACGGGGCGTCTAGCGGAGCTGCAGCGGTCGATCACACGCATTTATGAGGCCTGCAAGGCCCCGCCGTTGCCGCCGAGCGAATATCAGCTTCTCTTCACGCTGATCGCCGCCGAAGTGCGGGAGAACGGCTTTGCGCCCGGCCGTTCCGCGGAGGCCGTCGTCAAGCGCGCTTCCGAAGCCGGACTGAAGCTTGGCGCCAAGGACGTCGCTTTCGTCATCGAGGCCGTGGACGAGATCGACCCGTGGCTGGAACACTCGCGCTCTCCGTCGGCGGTGGCCCGCGCATACCGCGACTACGTGCTTGCTCATTGCGCGCAGGCCGGGGTCGGTCTGACCGACGACGAATGCCAGCTCATTCAAGTCTGGTTCGGCGCTAGCCAGTGGACCGGCCAGACTGCGCCGGCGGCGGAGCAGAAGGCGGATTTGGCGTCCGCACGTCCCCACGATCTGCCGCGCCGCTATGTCCAGCCGGGTGTCGCCCTGCCGCCGCCCGGCAGCGCCGGGGACGCCCCCATGCCGGATTACGGCTATCAGGAGACCGAAACGGAGGCCGCGGGTGGGGGGCAAGCTAAGGCCGGAGGCCTGCGCTACAGCTTTCTTAAGCATGGGTGATGGCTGCGAGGTCCAGGCTTTGCGCGTCCACAACGCCTAGTTCGGGCTTGGCCATATTCAGCCAACCGGTGTCGTGTCGGTCGAAGCGCTTTGCCAGCCACCGGGCGTTGGCAGCCGCCTTATTGGCTGCCTACGATGATCTTACGCTTGGCTGGCCACCTGATCTCGTATGACAGGGTGATATCGTTCTGCTCCTGCGGCTTCAGATCGAAGTTCCAGGCGAGCACGCCCTGCTTGTCTTCATAATTACTCTCGCTCGGCTCCGTCGTCATCGGCAGGAGTTCAACTTCGATCTTTTCTTCGTCCGAGACCGGAATTTGATCGACGACTGTCACCGGCATCGTCCAGTCGTGCAGGTTCTTGACCGTGATCTTGAAGTGCTGCTCGTCAGTTGACGATGTGCTGATGATGCCCGATTCGCCCTTCGCCCGCTGCAACTCCACCCGCGTTACCTTCACGGCGTCGTCGCGGCCGAAGCCCAGTTCCCGCTCCTCGCCCGAGACGATCAGCGGCAGCCGGGCGCGTCCGGCGAACACGCCGTCGCGATAGAGCGAAACCTCGCCGGGCAGCACTGGCGCGAGGCCTTCATAGGTGAATTTTGCGTGCAGAAAGGCCGCGGCGTCCTTCTTCGGCGTGGTGCGCACGGCGAGCGTGGGCTTGAGATTTTCGGCGGCGATGAACACCTTTTTCCGCCCCACACCCGACTTGATCGTCACGCGCTGCGGGATGGCGAAGGCTGCCTGATACGGGACTGCCTCCACAATAGCCGCGCGATCGTGAACCGGCGGCGCCAACCCGAGCGTCCCCCTCAAGCCCGCCGCGCCACTCCTGTGACGGCTCTTGGCTGCCAACGGCCTTGGCGCTGGCGGTGTGTCGGGCTTGAAGACGACCTTTTGCGTTTCCAGTTGTGGTGCCGAAGTCTCGGCTCCCGGCCTCACGGTGGATAAAGTGATCGCGGCATCGACCCAGTCTTCCCCGGTCCTCTGTCCGATGGTGGCCCGGCGTGCGAGTGTGAGTTGCGGCTTCTTGCCGGTGCCGCGGGTGATCAGGCGCGCATCGTAAATGGGCGTCCAGCCTGCCCCCTCGACCTGGTAGCGGATGCGCAGCGGGGCGTGGACCGCCTCGCGGGCTTCGACATAGATGCGCACCTCCGTGCGCTTCCCTTCCTCTTCCGGCGACAGGGCCAGGCGTTCTTTCAGGATTTTGATGCGCTCGTCCAGCGTGCGCTGCTCGATCCGCGCCGCGAGTTCCGCTCTGGAGGCCTCCACGAGCCGGTTACCGATGAGGTCGAACAGCGCATTCCAGTTGGTTGCCGCGGCTGTGTCGCCCTCGCCTTTCCTGACGGGGCCGGCAAGCGGCAGGCGGCTCAGATTTTCCGCCAGTGTGCGCTGCGCGGCTGCCGCTGCGGCCGACCCGTCCAGAGCCGTATGCTCGTCGGTCAGACGCTGCAGTTCCTTCTCAAGGCGCTCGCGCTCGCTCAACTCTGTCTTGCCGCTGGCCGCGGGCTTCTTGACGACGATGTGCCGGGCATCGACCAAGCTGATTTCCAGGCCGCTCGCGGCGTCACCCTCGACGCGAATGGACGTCTCGGCGATCCCGGCGGGCAGGTCGGCGACTGCGATCACATGCGCGCCGGGCTCCAGCGTCACCTCGAAACTGCGCGTCACCTCCGCCCCGGCGGGAAAAACGGTGACGGTATCGACCTTCGATTGTGCGGATATCTCGGCCGCAAAAGCGGGCAGCGCGCCGGTCAACAGGATGGAGACTGCCAGGAAAACACTGCCGCGCGCCATTTACAGACCTCTTTTCGAAAAACACCGCGGTAAATAGGATAAGGCTGGCAATCGACGGTCTTTGTCAATGCAGTCTTAACGCAGCTTACCCCGATCCCGGCGGCTGGCGCGCTTTGATGCGGATTAGGGTAAAAATTACCATGATCCCGGGAAGCGCTGAACGAGGCGGTGTGGACATGGCGGCGCCATCAGCCTACGCCATCGATCAGACAGGCGAGCCGCTCCCGGATGTCGCCGTAGTCGCAGGCGCGCACGGCGCCGCGCCGGGCGAAGCGATGCGGCCAGTCGATGCCCGCTTTGAGGAAGCAGTTGTTGAGAAGAAACAAGGGGCGCCCCTGATCGAGCGCCGCTTTCGACTGGATGAAGGTGCCGTTCGAGCGGCCGATGGCCACGATGATCGACGCATCGGTCAGCGCCGA
>JBNKDX010000090.1:0-7667 GCA_050288485.1 Rhodomicrobiaceae bacterium
ACGAGAACAGGCCCATCGTCAGCGAGCCGGCCCAAGTGATCCGGTCGGACAGTTCCTGGCGCCGGGTAAGAAAGCGGGCCAGCATGCCAAGGGGAATCAGCAGCGTCGATATCGCCAGCAGGCCGACGCCGACGATCCACGGATCGAGATCCACATCGGTGGTGACGAGATGGCCGTCGCGATAGACGGAGAGATCGGTATCGAGCCAGAGTTTCTTGACGTCGATGTTCAGGTACCAGTTGTTCCTGAGGCAGATATCCACACCCGCCTGCAGCGCCCAGCCGAAGCGGTTCTCCAGATCGAGGTCCGTGTATGTGTGACCGGCATTCGGACCCGCGGCGTCTTCACTAAAGAACACGGTGTAGTTCACGCCCGCGCCGACATACGGCTTCAGTCTGTTGTTGAGTTCGAAGTGATACTGCACCGTCAGCGTAGGCGGCAGCAGCCAGACGTCGCCCACATCCTCACCGGCGATGAGACCCTTGCCTTTGATGTCGTGCGGCGTGACACCGGCGATCAGTTCGAAAGCGATATTGCGGTTGATGAACAGCGTGAAATCCAGCTCGGGCACTACCGAATTGTCGACGCTCGCGTCGAGTCCGGCGGTCGGTACGCCGGCGATGGTCCAGTTCGACGTGCTTTCGTCCGGAATGACGCCCAGCACACGTGCGCGCACCATCCAGCTCCGTCCCGGGTACTCCAGTACGCACTCTTCGCAAGGCTCCGCCACCACTGGCGTATCCTTCAGGCTGCCTCCAAGATCCGCCGCCTGTGCGCCGGCGCTCGCCGCCGTCACCCCCATGATCGCCAGAAGAAGGCTCGTTCCTACTTTCATTGCAACCCCCGATTGTGATTCGCTCAAGACATATCATATCGGTTGCGTTGACCAACACCAGACGTCAAGCGGGGGCAGTGGATGATTTCGTCCAGCTGTGGCCGTCTTGCGTCAGCCGGGTTGCGGCAGAGCAACGTCGCCGTGAGCGCGCCACGGCGTCGCGCGAAGGGCGATGGCCATCGGGGAGGGCTGGAAGGGCGGGCGTCAGGCCTCCCGCGCGGCCTCGTTCTCTTCTTCCCACTGAAGAATGCGCTCGTGAAGGTCTTGGTATTCCGCTTCCACCGTGCTGCTGAAGAGCGGGTCCTGCCCACAGCTCAGCCGGGCGTCGAGCGCCGCCCAATCTTCGGGCAGCAGCGATTTGAGCGCGGCGGGAAACAGCGTGCGCTCCTCTTTTTCTATATGCTTGCGCTGGTAGTTGATGAAATCGCGGATGGCGCCGGAAAATGTTTCGCGCAAAACCTCGTGATCGACCTGGATGCTCTCCACGATCAGCGCGAAACGCCGCAAACGGGCGGCTTCATTTTTATGCTCACCTTCGATATCGGCGATGGCGTCGGCCATGGACGGATCGCGCTTGATCAGCGCCTCGAAGACGATATCTTCTTTCGGGTGGTGACAGTGATCGGGATACGCCTGGAAGTAGTGAATGATCGCCAGAAGAATGTCGTAATCCGGGCGCTCGCCGCGCTCGAAGACGCTCAACTCCTGCTCCAGAATACAAAGTAACTTGTCGATATTCTTATGTTCTTCGCGCAGGAGCCCGATAATAGCCGTCATGTGTCACCACTCGCGCCGCTGGTTTGGATCGCGCGAGCCAGACCTCCGTGCGAGGCTGGACGAGTCGCGCTGGCATATAATGCCTAATTTACGAAACTTGCGTTAAAAAAGTAACGCGCATATCGGCACACGGCCCTGCTGGAAACCAGGAGCGCCGGTGCGGCGGCCCCGGACGGGCGCAATAGCAGATAATGGCGCGAGCTGCATGTATCTCGCCAGAAAAGAATTCTTTCGGGAGAAAAGCACATGTCGAACAACCCGGCAGGTCTCGTCGAAGTCATCGAAGGCGACATAACCCGCGTCGAAGCAGACGCCATCGTCAACGCCGCCAATAGCGATCTGGCGATGGGCGGCGGCGTGTGCGGCGCCATTTTCCGCGCGGCGGGAGCGGCGGAGCTGACAGCCGCATGCCGCGCCATCGGGCGATGCGCCACGGGGTCGGCGGCGATCACGCCCGCTTTCGGCATCCGCACGGCGCGGCATGTCGTCCATGCCATCGGACCGGTCTACAGCAGCTATTCCGAAGAGGAGGCGCGCCAGCTTCTGCGCTCGGCCTACGCCTCCGCCATCGCGGTTGCGGCGGAGCATGGCTGCAAGAGCATCGCCTTCCCCGCCATCAGCACCGGCATTTACGGCTATCCGCTCGAAGCCGCTTGCCGCGAAGCCGCCGATGTCTGCCTCGCCGAATCGAAGGCGCGGGGCATGCGCATCCTGCTCGTCGCTTTCGACGCACACACCGCCGCTGCTCTGCGGACCGCCTGCGCGGCGTGCGGCGAAGCGTAGCGCCTGGGCGGTCAACGCGGTGAAGCAGCGCGATCCCGGTTCCTCCACACAATTTTTCTGTGCAAGGAAATCACAGTTTTGCCGCTGCTTGCCCGTAAACGCCGGTTTGCGGCTTGCCCCTGGTGGCGTTTGCCGGTAGCAAACGTTAACGATGGGTGAAGCCTGCGGCTGTGGGCCGTATTGGTGTGAGAACTTTTATGCCGACATACGATTTACTGCTGCTGCCGGGTGACGGAATCGGTCCTGAGGTGATGAACGAGGTGGAGCGCGTCGCGCAATGGCTGGCGGCGCGGGGCCGTGCGACCTTCAACCTGGAGAAGGATCTCGTTGGCGGCGCCGCGTACGACGCGCATGGCGAAGCGGTGTCGGATGCGACCATGGCCAAGGCCCTGAAGGCCGACGCCGTCATCTTCGGCGCCGTCGGCGGACCGAAATGGGATGACGTCCCTTACGAGAAGCGCCCCGAGGCAGGCCTTCTGCGCCTGCGCAAGGACATGGAGCTGTTCGCCAATCTGCGTCCCGCCATCTGCTATCCGGCGCTGGCGGACGCCTCGTCGCTGAAGCGCGAACTGGTCGAGGGGCTGGACCTGATGATCGTGCGGGAGTTGACCGGCGGCGTCTATTTCGGCGAGCCCAAGGAGATCGTCACGCTGGAGAACGGGCAGCAGCGCGCCGTCGATACGCAGGTCTACACTACGAGCGAAATCGAGCGCATCGCCCGCGTGGCTTTCGAACTGGCGAGGCTGCGCCGCAACAAGGTCGCCTCGGCCGACAAGCGCAACGTCATGCGCACGGGCGTGCTGTGGAATCAGGTGGTAACGAAGGTGCGCCGCGAGGAATTCCCCGATGTCGAGCTGACGCACATCCTCGCCGACAATTGCGCGATGCAGCTCGTGCGCGCGCCCAAGCAGTTCGACGTCATCGTGACGGACAATCTTTTCGGCGATATGCTGTCCGACGAGGCGGCCATGGCGACGGGGTCGCTCGGCATGCTGCCTTCGGCCTCGCTCGGCGCGCCCGACGCTTCCGGCAAGCGCCGCGCGCTCTACGAGCCGGTTCACGGCAGCGCGCCGGACATCGCGGGCAAGGGCATCGCCAACCCCATCGCGATGATGACCAGTTTCGGCATGGCGTTGCGCTATTCCTTCAACATGGGCGCGGAAGCCGATATGCTGGATGCGGCCATAGCCAGCGTGCTCGGCAAAGGCCTGCGCACCGGCGACATCATGCAGGAAGGCATGCGGCAGGTCTCGACGGGGGCAATGGGCGAGGCCATCATTGGGGAGCTTGACGCGCTCGCGGCATGACCGCTCGGCCCGCGCTCGGCGGCCGGCGTATGGATTAAGCGCTCAAGGGGATTGGAGAGGCAAGCGGGCGATGACCGACCACTTCAGCGTCATCGGGTTTAACGCCGGTTCGGCGGAAGAACTGGCGGATCTGGTCAGCAAACTGCCCGAATCGGGCGGGCAATCCCAGCCATGCGCGCCGGGATACTATTACCGCTGGCGCACGGACGCAGGACCGGAACTCTGGATTCACATGGCCAAAGAGACGGAGGGCAAGGAGGACCGCCTGTCCATCGTCGGCGTGACGCCCTATTTCGGCGGCGCCGGACGCATGAATGTACGCGTCATGAAGAAGCGGCGGCGGCCCAGCGACAACGCCTTCGAGGGCGCTGTCTTCGTCGAGATCGAGCCGGGACCGCGCCCGCGTCAATGCGCGACTGTCGCGCTCATTGATCTGGTGGACTATGCCTGCTGGGCGAATCGCGTCGCCCCGTTCCTGGCGCAGGCTCAGGTTGCGGCCTTTCCGCACGATCTCGCCATCTTCCCCAACGAGGAAGCCTTCACCCGCGTGCAGGAGCAGGAGACGGTGAAGTTCGCCCCTGAATCATTCTTCGCCAGCGGGCTTTTTTCCGCGGCCGACGGCAGCGGGCAGGCTGTCTTCCACGATCCGAGCGATGAGCATTTCGAAGCCGTGTCCAAGGCGTTTTTCACCGGGCGCGTGCTGGCGTCGGAACAGCGCCAGAACAGCGTCACCGGCCAGACCTTCCACTCCGCCCTCGTGAAAACGCTCGGCGGCACCGTGGACGTCGTCGCCGATGTGAGACAGGTGCAAGGCGAACTGCGGCAGGGATGCATCGTCCAAGGCGAATTCTGGCTCTGCGCGCGCCTGATCGAAGGCAACGGTCAAGGTTAAAAATCAGCCGCAAGACATTTTTCCTGATTTGCTGTATCATACCATCCACTCCGCTGGGCGGAAGCGGATGATCAGCAAATGAGGGCATTCCGTTAATGAAGTTCATCAAAGCGGCGCTGGGAACGGCGCTGACGCTGGTGGCGGCTGCCGCGGGCGGCTGGCTGTTCGACCGCATGCAACTGCCCGCCGCCTGGCTGACGGGCAGCATGATTTTCGTAGCCCTGCTTGCGATGTGGAAGGCGCCCGTGGTGTTGCCCGCCGCCGCCCGCAACCCGCTCTTCCTGGTGATGGGTGCGTCGATGGGCGCCGCATTCACGCCCGAGACCGTTGCGGGCATGTTCAAATGGCCGATCAGCATCGCCAGCCTCGGAGCGACCGTGACGCTGGTCATCGTCACCTGCGTGGCCTTCCTCATTCTCTACGCCAAATGGGACCGCGCGACCGCCTTCTATTCCGTTGTGCCGGGGGCGCTTTCCTCCGTACTCCTCCTTGCCATGCGCAGCCCGGCGAATACGGGGCTAGTCGTATTGGCGCAGAGCGTGCGCCTGTTCGTGCTCCTGGCCGTGCTTCCGGTCGCCGTGGCTGCGACCATG
Source organism: Rhodomicrobiaceae bacterium (assembly GCA_050288485.1). GTDB lineage: Bacteria > Pseudomonadota > Alphaproteobacteria > Rhizobiales > Rhodomicrobiaceae > JARRLC01. Next base: position 5,188 of record JBNKDX010000090.1, read on the forward strand.
CCCGGCGGAAGGGTGGCGGCGCCAGGCGGCACGCAGATACTCTTGAGCCGCGACGCCATCGCCGGGCTGATTCTCGTAGGGATCGTGCTCGGCTATCTCCTGGAAAAGCTGCGTTTTCCGGCGGGTCTGTTCGTCGGCGCCATGGCCGGCAGCGCGGCTCTGCATCTTGCCGGACTGGTCTCGGGACAGATGCCGCAGGATATTCTCATCCCCTGCCAGGTGCTGCTCGGCGCTTTCATCGGCATTCGTTTCCGCGACACAGATCTGTCGCTGATCGGCCAGGCATTGCGGCCCTCGGCCTCGGCCTTCGCGATCGCGCTCGCGATTTCGGGCGCGGCGGCCGTGGGGGTGGCGGTGTGGCTGCATCTGCCGGTGGGGACAGTGCTGGTGGCGTTCGCGCCGGGCGGCATCGAAGCGATGTCGGTCCTCGCCTTCGTGCTCGGACTCGATCCGGCATTCGTCGGCGTGCATCAACTCGCGCGGTTCATCGGGATTTCGCTGATGCTGCCGGTGGTGGCGAAGTTCTATATCGGCGAGGGCGGAGAGTAGGGCGCACTTAACCTCCGCCGCCGCTCATGCCCGACGGCGTCGCGAGCGCTGACAACGCCTTCGGCGGACGGGGTCAGTGGCGCCCGGTATCCGCCTTTCCGCCCTTCGGCTGGCCGATGGCGGCGAGCATCTCAGCAAACCACGGCGTATCGATATCGAACGGCTTGCCGCCCTTGACGCGCGGGAACTCGATGGCGCGCAACTCGTTGTTCCGCTCTTCGTCGTTGCCAATGAGGCCCGACTGTCCGTTGAGCCCGCAATCCACCGCCAGATCAACCATGGTCCTGATCAGCTTCAGGTCATCGGCATTGGCTTTCGACGAGCGGCAGAAGTACCCGGATTTCTGCACCAGCGTCTTGTCGGCGCCGATCAGCTTGGCGAACTGCTTGCCGAACCAGTTGCCGACATTGACGCTGTCGAGCGTCACATGGCCGAAGGCGTCGCGCTCCACCTCCTCGCCCGCGCGCTCCATCTCGGCGACGATCTCGGCCACGCCCGCGCCCTCGCTGATGAAGATGTTGACGGCGTCCTTGGTGTCCATGACCTGCCTCAAGCGCGCGGCTTCGGCGGCGATGTTGATGTGCATCTCGGGCACGAAAACGGCGTCGATGTCCTTCTTCTCCCGGCCGAGATTGATGGCGGGCGCCATGTCGAGTTTCGCCAGACGCTCGCGGTAGACGCGAGCGGTCGCCGCCGTCAGCCAGCCGCAGTTGCGGCCCATGACCTCGTGAATGACCAGCGAGCGCGTGCTCGTGCTCTGCTCGTTGACGACGTTTTCGAAGAAGATCGCGCCCTGCTCCGTGGCTGTGTCGGCGCCCAGGGACTGACGGACCGGCACGATGTCGTTGTCGATGGTCTTGGGCAGGCCGACCACGGTGAGCTTATAGCCGTTTTCCTTAAGAAAGGCGGCGAGCGCGGCGGCCATGGTGCTGGTGTCGTCGCCGCCGATGGTGTGGAGGATGGTCACGCCGTCGCGCACGAGCTGGTCGGCAGCCACCTTCAGCGGGTTTTCGCCCTCCTTCACCAGCCCCCGCTTCACGCAATTGGCGACATTGGTCAGCTTCACGCGGCTATTGCCGAACGGCGATCCGCCGTGGCGGTGAAGGATGTGCGCCTGGGCGCGCGCCTCCGGCGTGATTTCGATCGACCGGCCGAGCAGCAGTCCCTTGTAGCCGTTGAGATAGCCAATCATGGAGGCGTCGGGCGCGAGTTGGGTGTAGCGTTCGATCAATCCACCGACGGCAGACGACAGGCAGGGGGCGAGCCCCCCGGCAGTGAGCATGGCGACGCGATGAGCGGACATGAATGGCTCCGTTTCAACAAACCTTGCGGCGGAGATTAACCAATCCGGCGGCAAAGGTCCAAGGGCCCGGCGGGAGTATTCGGGGAAAACTGGGGCGAAAAGCGCCGAAATGTAGCGGGGACGCGCAAATTTTCCAATTTGCCATTGAAGCGCTCAAAATCCGGCTATAGTTGCGGCGGTCGCAAACGCCCAACCTGGGATGCTCATGAAGAAGCTCTCCGCCGCAGTCGCTGTCATCGCCGCAACTCTCGCCCTGGCCGTGCTGGTTCTGCCGCGGGTGGCGCCGCAGGACTATGTCCGGGAGCGAATCAACACCGTCCTGGCGCGGTCGAGCGGCCTGCGGCTGGAAAAGGCGCGGCATATCGCCCTGTCGTTCTTTCCCCCTGGGCTTACCGTGGAAGGCGCTGTCGTAACGCTGCCGCCCCATGCCGCCCATGCTCCCACCCTTCGCGCCGAACGCATTTTCGCGGCGGTCGTGCCCTCATCCATCCTGGGGAAGCGGCTCACCCTTAGCCGGGTGGTGATCACGCGGCCCCGGATCGAGCTTCGCGGCAGCACCGCCGGGCTTGATGACGACGGCGCCGTCCGCCTCGCCGCTTTCGGCGGGCTGGGCATCCTCAGCGACGAT